>NZ_JAGKRI010000117.1:0-270331 GCF_017939255.1 Aeromonas sp. Prich7-2 | reverse complement strand
TAGGCCGAGGGTCTTTTTAGGACAGTCAGGCGCGATTCTCATCGTGGCGCGGAGAACATTCTCCATCAAGACGCCGGATAGATTTAAGCAAGCCAACCACAACACCCGAAATCAAGGTTGCAAAAAAGGGGGTGACCATAGATTTTTTTGGGCAGATGAGCGGGTGAACAGAGGAGGGGACTGGTCGGCAGCCCGGCCATCAAGCGCGGGGGTCTTCCACCTTGATGTTGGCGGGGACCCGCTTGTTGCCCAGCACCATGGCGCGGACCAAATCGCTGCGGGTGAGGCGATCGGTCAGGAGTACCACTGCCGCATGGACGCCAACGGCGGCCATCAGGGTGTTGGCGATGATGCCGTGCAGCTCCTCCAGCCACTCCTCGCCCCAGAAGGCATCCCAGGTGGTGAGCCAGCCGGTGACGACGGTCCCGACCAGGGACAGCAGCAGCAGCCAGATCATCAGGGAGCCGACCGGATTGTGGCCGAGGTAGTAGGGGTGGCGCCCCTGGGCGAGCTGGCGCAGGTAGTAGCGGACCCGGGCAGGGGTTGGCCACCACTGGCCGAAGCGGGCGTAATAGGGGCCGATCAGCCCCCACAGCAGGCGGATGATGAGCAGGATGCCCACCGCGTAGCCAGCATATCTGTGGGGTTTGCTGCCCTCTTCCAGCACGAAGAAGTTGAGCAGGCAGAGGGTGACGGTCGCCCAGTGAAACACCCGGATGAGGGGATCCCAGACTTTCACTTCAGAGGCAGGTGTCATGGCAAGGCTCCATGGTGGGGGCCGGGGGAAGACCGGCCGGGGCGGCGTTACTCGTCGATCTCTTCTTTCACCTTTTTCAGGTCGGTCGGGTCGAAGTAGATCTCGACCTTGCGCTTCTCCTTGTCCCAGCCGTAGATCTCGTAGCAGCCGGTCTTGGTGGCCTTGAACTTCTTGATGTCGTAGCCCATCGCCTTGATCTGCTGCTGGGCGTCGGCTTCGCTCATCCACTTGCTCTTGTCGGCCTGGGTGCATTGGGGGTCGGCCAGGGCTGCGCCGCTCAACAGGGGGATCAGTAACAACAGGGGGGTTAGTTTCATTGCTTGCTCCTTGCGGGTGGTTGGGTCAACAGTCGCAAGGCTAATCAAGGAGCATTAAGGAAGAATTAAGGGAAAAGGGAAATGAATGGCTCTCCCCGGCGGTGGGCCGGGGAGAGGGTGATCAGCTCAGCTTGCCCCTGACCAGCCACTTGTCCAGCGCATTGGCGAAGCGCTGCTTGTCGGCGGCGTTGAAGGGCGCAGGGCCACCGGTCTGGACGCCGGCAGAGCGCAGCTCCTCCATGAAGTTGCGCATCCCGAGCCGTGCCTGGATGGTCTCCCGGGTGTAGATCTCGCCCCGGGGATTGAGCGCCTCGCCCCCGGCGTCGATGACCCAGGAGGCGAGGGGAATGTCGCCGGTGATCACCAGGTCGCCTGGCTTGACCTGCTGGGCGATGACATGATCTGCCACATCGAAGCCCTTCTCCACCTGCTGGGTCTTGATGAAGGGGGAGGGGGGGACTCTGAGTCCCTGGTTGGCCACTAGCGTGGTCACCACCTGGGCGCGGTGGGCGGCGCGGTAGAGGATCTCCTTGACCGGGATGGGGCAGGCATCGGCATCAACCCAGATGGGCATGGCATGGCTTCCTGTGTCTGGAACGGGTGGCGCATCTTAGCATGGCTGGCGCGGGGCGGCTGCCCCGGGGCTGAGTCGTCCCCGCCTTTGGTGTAAGCTGGGGCCTGCACATGAAACGAGAAGGAGACGAGATGGATCGGGTGCCCGGTGACGTGATTTATGGCCTGACCCTGGACGGCAAGGGGGGCATGACCCCGCTGGCCGAAGGTAGCGAGATCCCCGGTGCTCAGCCCGGCTGGCTGCATCTGGACTACGGCAACCCGGAGTCGGCGCGCTGGCTGCTGCAGACGCCGCTGCTGGGGGAGGCGGCCCGGGAGGCCCTGCTCGGCCAGAGCAACCGTCCCAAGCTGGTGCGGATGGGGGAGACGGTGCTGCTGATCCTGCGCGGCATCAACCACAACAAGGATCACAGGCCAGAAGAGATGGTGGCCCTGCGGATCTTCATCACGCCGGATCTCATCATCAGCAGCCGACGTCGTCCGCTGCTCTCCGAGAAAGATGTGTTCGAGCAGCTGTCGCTGGGGGGCGGCGCCGACACACCCGCCGACTGGCTGGTGGAGATATGCGACGCCCTGACCGACCGGGCCGGGGAGTTCGTCGAGGAGCTGCACGACCAGATCCTGGATCTGGAGGAGATGGTGTTGATGCGCGACCTGCCCGCCAACGGTCGGCTTGCGCGCATCCGCAAGCAGCTCATTATGATCCGTCGCTACCTCTCCCCCCAGCGGGATCTGGTGGCGCGCCTGGCCAACGAGAAGATCAGCTGGCTGGACGAAGATGACAGGCGACGCCTGCTCGACATCGCCGACCGCTTGCGGCGCTGGCTCGACGATCTGGATGCCGGGGTGGCGCGCACCGCCGTGCTGGCGGACGAGATCAACAACCTGATGGCGGAGGCGACCAACCGCCGTGCCTACCAGATGTCGGTGATGGCGCTGCTGTTCCTGCCCGCCAGCTTCCTGACCGGCCTGTTCGGCATCAACCTGGGGGGGATCCCCGGGGCCGAGAGTCCGACCGCCTTCTGGGTGTTCTGTGGCTTCCTGCTGGTGCTGGCGACCGGACTGGCGGTCTGGCTCAAGCACAGGCGCTGGTGGTAAGGAGTGAACATGACGACATGGGAATCTTTTGGCGTGACCCTGCTGCTGTTGCTGGGGCACACCCTGGTGCGCGGCCTCATTCACAAGAGCCTGATGGCCCTTGGCCAGAGCCGGCAGGTGAGCGAGAACCGGGTACTCTACGTGGAGCACGTATTCCACTTCCTGCTGGGCTGCGCCACCTTGCTGATCCTGGCCGGGGTCTGGGGGCTCGACTTCTCCCGGCTGGTGGTGCTCGCCTCCTCCTTCTTCGCGGTACTGGGGGTCGCCATGGTGGCCCAGTGGTCGATCCTCTCCAACATCACCGCCAGCATTACCATCTTCTTCGCCTTCCCCTACAAGATTGGCGATCGCATCCGCATCCTCGACAAGGATGACTCCGTCACCGGCATCATCACCGAGATCGGCCTCTTCTACGTGCGGGTGCGGGATGACAACGGCGATCTGGTCACCTATCCGGCCAACCTTATTCTGCAAAAGCCGGTGAGGCGGCTGGAGGGAAAGGAGGCTGAGTCCACGCAGCCGGAATGAGAAAAGGCTCCCTCGGGAGCCTTTTTCGATGGCTGTTCAGCGTTCGAAGAAGCGGTAGAGGTGCTCGACCTGGACGGGGCAGTCGGCCACCAGGTGGATGTGGTCCCGTGCCTCCTCGGTGGACGAGAAACTCATGGGGCACCCCAGGGTGTCCGTCATCACGTAGAGGTGGCCGTCCTGCCCCCTGAACTCCACGATCCAGCCGGGGGAGACGATGTCGTGCATGATCTCCGCCTCCTTGAACCTGTGCTGCTGGTGAAGCGCGCGCAATTCACTGACTGTCATGACTTCCTCCTATGACTCATGGCGCCACCCTCAAGTCTAGTTCTCCTTCCCGGTGGCGCCGTCATCGGATCAGGGCCCCGTCGCCCCCTCACGGGGCGGTTGCAGGGCGATCAGCAGCTCTCCGGGCAGCGGCGTGACAGGGCCGGTGACCACCCTGGGTCTGGCCTTGGCATCCAGCACGAACAGAGGAATGGCGCCGGGATTGGCATCCTGATACTGGTCCCAGTCGAAGGTGTCGCTCAGGCGGGTCGCCTTGATCTGCCCGCCCCGGCTCAGCAGGCCGCTCAGCCTGGCGAAGTTGATGTCGGCGCCGAACAGGTTCTGGCGGGCACGGAAGGTGGCGCTCTCCCGGTTGGCCTTGCCGTGCTGTTCGCTGGAACGCAGGGAGTGGACCTTCTCCTCCCCGTAGAGGTGGGCGAAGTGCAGCACCCCGAGGGCGTTGTTGTGGCGGCTGGGAGAGAGCGCCAGCACGGTGCTGATGCTGGTGAGGGGCAGGTGCCGCTCGGCGTGCTCCGACTGGGGGTTGCCGAAGTAGCAGGGCAGGCCGCTCATGCGGGCCAGCTTGCAGTGCTCCCAGGCAGGATCGGAGAGCTGCACCGGGATCCCCTGATCCGCCAGCGCCTTGCCGATGGCCCGGGCCACCGAGTTGGCGCCGATGAGCAGCCAGACATTGGGGGCGCTCTGGCGCATGTCGAGCAATCTGGCCAATGGCGTGGCCGTCAGGCTCTGCAGCACCACGGTGAAGATGATGACCGCAAACACCAGGGGCACCAGCTTGTCGGCATCCTTGATGCCGGCCTCGTGCATGCTGATGGCGAAGGAGGCGCTGACCGCCGCCGCCACTATGCCCCGGGGGGCTATCCAGGCGAGCAGGGCGCGGGCGCGCCAGGGCAGGTCCGACCCCCGGGTCGAGACCAGGATGCAGAGCGGGCGGGCCACGAACTGCACCACGCACAGCAGGGCCAGCACCATGGGGCCGAGCTGCCAGAGCTGGGCCAGATCGAGGCGGGCCGCCAGCAGGATGAAGAGGGAGGAGATGAGAATGACGGCGAGATCCTCCTTGAAGGCCAGCACCTCCTCCAGATCCAGCCCCTCCTGGTTGGCGAGCCAGATGCCGAACACGGTCACCGCCAGCAGGCCGGATTCGTGACTGAGCCAGTCAGACAGGGTGAAGGTCACCAGCACCAGCGCCAGTACCCCGAACTTGTGCAGGCTGACCGGCAGCCAGTCCTTGCGGATGAGCAGGGTGGTGAGCCAGCCGGCACCGACCCCGATGAGCGACCCCACTCCCACCGTCTTGGCCAGGGCCAGCAGGGTATGACCGACCAGATCCCCCTGGCTGCCGAGGCGCACCGCCTCGAACACCAGTACCGCGAACAGGGCGCCGATGGGGTCGATGACGATCCCCTCCCAGCGCAGGATCTTGTCCACCTCCCGGACCGGGCGGATCACGTTGAGCATGGGGGCGATCACCGTGGGGCCGGTCACCACCAGCACGGCGCCGAGCACCATGGCGACCCGCCAGTCCAGCCCAAGCAGGAAGTAGCTGGCGGCGCCGATGACGGCAAAGCTGGTCACCATGCCGGTGGAGCAGAGGTTGCGTACCACCTTGCCGATCCCCTTGAGTTCGGTCAGGTGCAGGGTCAGCGCCCCTTCAAACAGGATGATGGCGACCGAGAGGGAAACCAGGGGAAACAGCAGATCCCCCAGCAACTGATCGGGATCGAGCAGACCGGTCACCGGGCCGAGCAAGAGGCCGCTCAGCAGCAGGAACAAAATGGCGGGAACGCGCACGGACCAGGCAAGCCATTGGGCGAGCAGGGAGATGAGGGCTATTCCGGCGAGGGAGAGAGCAATCATGCCAACCTCGTACAGGTGATGGGGTTGGACCTAGTGTAGCGGGGAAGGGGGGCAAGATGACACCCGCCAGGCGTGCAGGAGAGAGCCGCTCAGATCAGATGGGGCTCTCTTTGTGGAGTTCGGTGACGCAATCGGTCACCGCCAGCACCAGGGCGGAGCGCACCATCTGATCGAGCCGGTTGAGCTGCATCTGGTAGAGGGGCCAGTCCTCCTCGTTGGCCGGGGGATCCTGCGGCATCATGCTGCCCTGCTGGATGGCATTCAGGCGCTCGAGCAGATCGCGGACCGGCTTGTCGCTGAAGCGGTAATCCTTGGGGTCGCGTACCAGAAAGTCGCGGATCTTCAGGTACGCCTCGAGATCCTGATAGCGCTCGAGGGAGATGAGGCCGAGGGCGAAGATGAGCTTGAGGCGCACCTCCAGCTGGCCGAGGGGGCCGCTCTGGTTGAGCAGGGGTTCGATGGCGTATTTGACGGCATACTCCTCCTGACGAAAGGCTCGCCGCATCAGGGAGTCGACCGCCTCTTCCAGGATGGTCACGACCTCGAGAAAGAAGCCGCGGGGGCCATCCTGCTCGTTCAGTCGCTCCAGTACTTCATCTTCCTGGTGTGTGGTCATAAGTGCTTCGGGTCCGGCTGACAGGGGGAGAGCAGGCCTCCCCCGGTTTGTATCGTATGGGGTCCGTCACGGGCGGTGTGACGCCACCCCATCAGGTCACTTCAAGTTGTTGTAACGGGCGACGATGGTGCGTACCACATCGCTGTGCTCATCCAGGCCGGTGACGCGGGCCAGGGTCCGTGCCGGACCAAGTTCCGCCAGCATGGCCTGCAGCTCCACCGCCTGGGGATCGTCCTCATTGCGGTAATGCAGTGCGGCGGCGATGCCCTCCTGCAGGTGATCGCTCGGCAGGCCGTATTCCAGGGTGCCGAGCAGCGGCTTCACCAGTCTGTCCCCCGCCGCCAGCTTGCGCAGCGGCTGGCGACCGACCCTGTCAATCTCGTCCACCAGATAGGGGTTGGCGAAGCGGGAGAGGATCTTCTCGATGTAGGCGGCGTGCAGGCGCGGGTCGAAGCCGTAGCGTTTCACCAGCACGGCCCCGCTCTCCTCCATGGCGCGGCGCACCTTGCTGCGGATCAGCGGATCCTCGATCGCCTCGCGCACGGTGTGATAGCCCCTGAGCTTGCCGAGGTAGGCGGTGACGATGTGGCCGGTGTTGAGGGTGAACAGCTTGCGCTCGACGAAGGCCATCAGGTTGTCGGTGGGCTCCATGCCTGCCACCTGGGGCAACTCCCCCTTGAACTGGGTCCGATCGACGATCCACTCGCTGAAGCTCTCCACCGTCACCTCCAGGGGATCGTCGTTCGCCGCGGCGGGCGGAACGATGCGATCCACCGCCGAGTCGACGAAGCCGACGCACTGCTCGAGGGTGGCATGATACGCGACCGGCAGGTACTTGAGTACCTCCTCCTTGAGGTGGCTGGTGCCGCGCACCATGTTCTCGCAGGCGATGACGTTGAGGGGAGTCAGGTTGCCGGCATCGAAGCGGGCCTGCAGCCCCTTGGCCAGGGTGCTGGCAATCTTGTCCAAGATGTTGGGGCCGACCGCCGTGGTGACCAGATCGGCGGTGATGATACGGGCGATCACCTCGTGTCCGGCCGAGCTGACGGCGGCAACGTTGCGCACCACGTCCAGCTTCTGATCCGTGCCCACCACGTGCACCTTGTACTCCTGGCGGTGGTTGAGCTGGTCGATCAGGGTCTCGTTGACATCGGCGAAGGTGACCTGATGGCTGGCGTCAGCCAGCAGTTTGCCGATGAAGCCCCGACCGATGTTGCCGGCACCAAAATGCAATGTTTTCATGATATTAACCTCTACAACCAAAGACGATGACGGATGATTACGCGGCCTGCTCGGCCCCCAGCAGATCCAGGAACTCCTGGGGATCCTGGGTGCTGGCCAGACGGTCGACGAGACCGGGCTCATCCAGTGCATTGGTCAGGCGGGTTATGACCTGTATGTGTTCATCGTTGCGGGCGGCAATGCCGATGACCAGGCGCGCCACTTCATCGGCGCCCTCGCCGAAGGCGACTCCGGCCGGGTACTGGCAGATGACGATGCCGGTACGCTTCACGTGCTCCTTGGCGGCGATGGTGCCGTGGGGCACGGCGATGGATTCGCCGAGGTAGGTGGAGACCAGCTGTTCGCGCTCCAGCATGGCGTCGACGTAGTCCGGTGCCACATAGCCTCGCTCGGCCAGCAGCTTGCCGGCGGTCACGATGGCCGCTTCCTTGCTCTCGGCCTTGAGGCCCAGGTGCACGTCCTGCAGGCTCAGGGTGAAGACTTCCGGCTCCTGCGGCTCGTAGCTGTCGTCGTTGGCCGCCACCAGCAGTTGCGGGTTGGCGACGTCATCGTTGGCCGCGTTGGCCAGGCTGAGGTTCTGCACCAGCTCCTGATAGAGGGCGTTGTCGAGGAAGTTGGTCAGCGAAATGTGCTGTGCATGCGGCGCATGGCGACGGGCACGGTCGGTGAGATCCTTGTGGGTGATGACCAGATCCACCTGATCGTCCAGGTTGTTGATGGCACGGTTGGTCACGCTGATGTCGAGACCGGCGGCCTGCACCCGCTTGCGCAGCATGCCGGCGCCCATGGCACTGGAGCCCATGCCCGCATCGCAGGCGACGACGATGTTGCGCACTGCGGTCAGCTCGGTTTCCGGCTTCTTGGCGGCGGTGGTCTCGGGCTTGGCACCCTTCATGGCCTTCATCTTGCGGGTGGCTTCACCCAGGGCATCGGCCTCGTCGGCTTCCGGCTGCTGGGCACGGACGAACACGGCGGCGACCAGGAAGGAGACGGTGGCGGAGGCGACGATGGAGAGCAGCACCCCGATGAGGGAGGCTTTCGGCGTCATCAGCAGCACGGCGAAGATGGAGCCCGGGGAGGCGGGGGAGACCAGACCGGCGTTGAACAGGGTCAGGGTGAAGACCCCGGTCATGCCGCCTGCGATCACCGCCAGGATGAGGCGCGGGTTCATCAGCACGTACGGGAAGTAGATTTCGTGGATGCCGCCGAAGAAGTGGATGATGGACGCACCGGCAGCGGACTGCTTGGCGGCGCCACGGCCGAACACCATGTAGGCCAGCAGCACGCCCATGCCCGGACCCGGGTTCGCTTCGATCAGGAAGAAGATGGAGCGGCCCTGTTCGGTGGCTTGCTGGATCCCGAGCGGCGAGAAGATGCCGTGGTTGATGGCGTTGTTCAGGAACAGGATCTTGGCCGGCTCGACGAAGATGGAGGTGAGGGGCAGCATGTGGTTGTCCACCAGGAAGCCGACACCGCTCGCCAGCACGCCGGAGAGCACCTTGACGAAGGGACCGATGACGAAGAAGGCGAGAATGGCGAGCAACATGCCGATGATGCCGGCGGAGAAGTTGTTCACCAGCATCTCGAAGCCGCTCTTGACGCGACCTTCCATCGCCTTGTCGAAGCGCTTGATGGCCCAGCCACCCAGCGGGCCGACCATCATGGCGCCCATGAACATGGGGATGTCGGTCCCCACGATGACGCCCATGGTGGTGATGGCACCGACCACGGCACCCCGGTCCCCCCCGATCAGCTTGCCGCCGGTATAGCCAATCAGCAGCGGCAGCAGGTAGGTGATCATGGGACCGACCAGCTTGGCCAAGGTTTCATTGGGCAGCCAGCCAGTGGGGATGAAGAGGGCGGTGATGAAGCCCCAGGCGATGAAGGCGCCTATGTTGGGCATGACCATATTGGACAGGAAGCGTCCAAAATTCTGTATCTTGACTTTGGTATCCGGTGATAACATGTCGGGACCCCGTTTTAAGCCTGTGTGATTAAAAGTGGTAGTCGGGATGACGAGTTTTGCCGAACTCCCATCCCAGTCGTCTAAGCAACTTCAATCTACCAGCTTGTGACCAAATTAGGCTGAAAACGGGGTGTCTTGTGACCTGGATCTCAAATACCCCGACCTCCCCCCTCCCGACATAGTGATGACGATCACAGTCAGTCGCTGTATTTCGGCTACATTTCGATCTTCTCGCCTCTGGGTGTCAATTTTTTGTGATTGATGTCTCGTTTTGCGGTTTGCGCAAATACGGTGTCAATGTGACTGTCGTCACAAAATCAAATTTTGCACTCAAATGAGTCATGATTTGTCGCCTCGTATTCGCAAGTAATGACGATGGATATGCCGTAGTTCATCGTTAATCACCAATGAATCATTTATTTTGTAACCCACTTTCAGTTTTTCCCCCGAGAGGATCGGTTCCAACAAGGCCTCTTGTGACGCCCGGGTGGCGGATCCTGATCCGCTCCCGTCTCGATCCTCCCTGCCGGTAGCGACGCAGGCTGGGGCCTGCGAGCGGGTCTCCCATTCCGTCTGCCTGCGGAGCGCAGCCATAAAAAAAGCCCGCAGGATGCGGGCTTTTGCAGGGCAGACAAACAGGGGGATCACTGCGCCTTGGGGGCCTCGTCGGCAGGCGCGGCATCGGCCTCGCTGGCAAGGGCGACCGGTGCCGGACCCGGCACCAGATCCACCGCCGGCTTGGCGATGAGGGAGCGGGTCTCTTCCACCGCCTCGGTCAGCTTCACCTCGATGATCTGGCCGAGCTCGTAGACCACCTCGGTCTTGTCCAGATAGACGCGGCCGTTGTCCCAGTTGCACTCCAGCCGATCCTTGTTGTCCAGGATATGGCGGGCGGGCATGAAGACCACGGCGCCGTTCTCCTGCAGGCGCAGCTTGAGGCCGGCGCGCATCACGTCGATGATCTCGGCGTTGAACACCTTGTCGGTGCCCGCATCGGCCTTGAGGTAGCGCACATAGAGCCAGTCGCCGATGTCGCGCTCCACCATGCGGTGCAGGCGGCGGCAGGCGGTCAGGTGCTCGGTCAGCTCCAGGCTGGGGCGCTCACCCGGGGTCTTGCCGGCGATGACCGCCTTGAGCAGGCGATGGTTGACCATGTCGCCGTATTTGCGGATGGGGGAGGTCCAGGTGGCGTAGGCATCCAGACCCAGGCCGTAGTGGGCACCCGGTTCGGCGGACATCAGGGCATAGCTCTGGAAGCGGCGGATCTTGCCGTCCAGCCAGCGGGTGTCCAGGTTGTCTATCCAGCGTCGCAGGGCGCAGAAGCCGGAGAGGCTGGCGATCTCTTCCTTCTCGAACGGGGCCTCGGCGGTCTTGAGCAGCTCGATGGCGCCGTCCAGGGACTCCTCGTCAAAGCCGGTGTGGACGTTGAAGATGCCGTAGCCGACCTCTTTGCCCAGCACGCGGCCGGCGCAGATGTTGGCGGCGATCATCGACTCTTCCACCATGCGGTTGGCGATGCGGCGCGGCTCCACGTGGATGGCCAGCACTTCGCCGTCTTCACCCAGCTCGAAGTCGTAGTCGGGTCTGTCCGGGAACACCAGGGCGTGCTCGGTGCGCCACTTGATGCGGGCCTCCGTCATCGCCTTCATCAGGGGCAGCTGGGCCAGGACGCCGGCGTCGATATCCAGCGCTTTGCCGTGCTCGGCCCAGTCGGAGACGTCGTCATAGCTGAGACGGGCATGGGAATTGATGCGGGCGGCGAAGAACTCGGTCTCCTCCAGCAGCAGGCCATCCTCGGCGATGAGCAGACGGGCGCACAGGGTGTTGCGCTCCTCGCCCTCTTTCAGGGAGCAGAGCTCGTCGGAGAGGGTGCGCGGGATCATGGGCACGTTGCGCCCCGGCATGTAGACGGTGAAGGCGCGCTGGGCGGCCTCCTTGTCCAGCTCGCTCCCCTCGGCCACATAGGCGGTCGGGTCGGCGATGGCCACCAGCAGCTCCCAGCCGTTCTCCAGCTTGGTGATGGCCAGGGCATCGTCCATGTCCTTGGTCTTGGCACCGTCGATGGTGAAGAAGGGAACCTGGGTCAGATCCCGGCGGGGCAGCTCTTCCTCTTCGATCACCTTCCACTCCGGCAGGTCCGCCGGTTCAATCTGGGCCAGGTTGTGGCGCGCCAGCACCACCCACCAGGGCACGTTGTGATCTTCCTGGGTGGCGATGAGCTGGGTGATCTCGGCGGAGAAGTTGCCGTCCACCAGGGCATGGCGCTTGAGGGTGGCGACCACCCAGTCCCCTTCCTTGAAGGATTTCTCGTCCAGACCCTTCTTGGCGCGGGCCTTGATGGCGTCCTTGATGAGGGGGTGGTCGGGCACCACGTTGAGGCGGTCGCGGAACATCTTCACGCGGCCGACGAAGCGGGTGACGGCCTGTTCCAGAAGGGCATCCGGCTCGGCCACCTCTTTCTCTTTTTCAGTGCGGATCAGGGCGCTCACCCGGTCACCGTGCATCACCTTCTTCATGTAGGGAGGCGGCACGAAATAGCTGGTCTTCTCATCGACCTCCAGGAAGCCGAAGCCCCGATCGGAGGCGCGGATCACACCCTCTTTCTTGGGGATGTTTTCGCGGATTTGTTGCTTGAGCTGGGCCAGCAGCGGATTGTCTTGGAACATAAATGGGGAACCTGAGTGGAGACCTGATGGTTAATCGCCCAGCACTATACGTTTTTACCCCCCCAAAGCCAAGGTGAATGGCCCCCTCAACGGGGTTGCAGTGCCCGTCGCCCCTGCTGGATCAGGCGCTGGGATATCTGCTTGTGCAGCCCCCGCTCCAGCACCCAGCGGTGCCAGTAGAGCTGCTCGACCAGGTGGTGATCCGGGTTGAGATCGAGCAGGCGCCCCTCTTCCAGTTGCTGGCGGATCTGCAATTCCGGGATGAGGCAGCAGGCCAGCCCCTGCTCCGCCATGGCGACGAAGGCCTCGGAGGATCGCACCGTGTGGCAGGGGTAGCCACCGGGGGGGAGGGCGAAATGACGGGCCATGTAGCTGATGTGCATGTCGTCGCGCTGATCGAAGGCCACCGCCGGCGCCTTGGCCAGGGCCGCCGCCGTGAGGCCGTTCGGGAAGTGGCGGGCGACGAAGGCGGGGCTGGCGGTGAGCAGATAGCGCATCTCGCCGAGTTCGTCGACGCAGCAGCCCGCCAGCGGCTGGGGTTGCAGGCTGACGGCGCCGAACGCCTGCCCCTCGCGCACCCGGTCCAGGGTGCGGCTCTCGTCATCCACCAGCAGGTTCAGCTCGATGGGGTATTGCTCCAGCAGCGGCGCCAGGGCGGGCAGGAACCAGGTGGCCAGGCTGTCGGCATTGACGGCGATGCTGACCCGGATGGGGGCCCTGGGCTCGTCGGGGGAGAGTTCGCCGGCCAGCTCCAGCTCCAGCTGGCGCACCTGGCGATAGTGGGCCAGCAGCTTCTGGCCGAGCCCCGTGGCCTGCAGCGGCTGGCTGCGGATGATGAGCGGCTCCGCAAACTGCTGCTCCAGCTGCTTGATGCGCTGGGAGATGGCGGACTGGGTAATGTGCAGGCGCTGGGCGGCACGCTCGAAGTTTTGCTCCCGGATCACCGCGTCCAGGGCCAGCAGCAGCTTGTAGTCCAACGTCTTCATCAGCATTCCTTATGAAAAAAGGGAGTTCAGCAAGAATGCTACTCAAGGGAGCGCCAGAGGACAACCTGACCGCCCCATGGAGGGGGCCGGTGCCCGGGGCCGCCCCTGTGAGATGTGACAGTAGTCCTGACATGAGATTCATAAGATACTCACCCGGTCCGTTTTTGCATGGGGTGGAAACGGATCATAGCGAGCGTCTTGAATCCCGGGCCGGTCCCGGGACTTTTTTTGCTCAGATGACGGCGAGCAGAGCATCCCCCGCCGGCCGGTAATGGCCCTGCAGGGGGCGATGGACGGCGCGGTCGAAACGCTCGTCCAGGTGGAAGCGGATACCGACCCCGCGCACGGCCCCCAGATCCACCGCCTGGCGATGGCCGAGGCGCTCGATGGGCAGGCCGAGGCGGCGGAAGATGCGCTCCACCGGCAGGCTGACCACGGCCACCAGCTCGCGGATCCCCTGCTCCCTGGCGAAGGCCAGCACCTCGCGGAAGATGACGCAGGTGAGTTCGCTGATGCCGTTCTCCAGGCGAGGGGCCCGGTCGGCGTCGATGGCGAGGCGGGTCAGCTCCCACACGTCGTTGCCGCGAGGGGGGGCTTCGCCAGCGAGGGCGGTGGGGAAGATGCTGGGCAGCATGTAATCCTGGGCGCAGCTGAGCAGGCGGATGCAGCCGCACAGCCCCTGCTTGTCTTCAATCAGCACCCAGTGGGTGTCGGGCTTGTCGAAGTTGTCCCGCTCCAGGCCACGGCGGGATTCCACGTCCCAACCGAGTCGATCGGAGAAGACGCGGTTGCGAAATCGGTAGAGCTCGTTTTCGACCTCCCATCTGGGGTGTTCTTTCAATTTTCCTTTGAAAACAAGCATTCATGTCTCTCCATTTCATGGTTAGGCGCTATAATCCAAGGCCTTGGCCAGGGGAGGCTTGCCTATGACACGCGACCAACTGCTTGAGTACCTGGAACATTTCACGCTGGTGACCGATGGCAACCGGTTGTCCGAGCTCATCGGCCGCTTCACCCTGGGAATGGGTTACGACTACTACCGCTTCGCCCTCATCCTGCCCATGTCGATGCAAAGGCCCAAGGTGGTGCTGTTCAACCAGTGCCCCGACTCCTGGGTACAGGCCTACACCCTGAACAACATGCTGGCCTGCGATCCCATCATCCAGCTCGCCCGCAGGCAGACCCTGCCCATCTACTGGAACCGGCTGGACGAGAAGGCGCGCTTCCTGCAAGAGGGGAGCATGGATGTGATGGGGCTGGCGGCGGAATTCGGGTTGCGCAACGGCATCTCGTTCCCGCTGCACGGGGCGGCGGGGGAGAACGGCATACTCTCTTTCATTACCCGGGAGCGGGCATCGAGTGATCTGATGCTGGAGTCCTCGCCCATCCTCTCCTGGATGTCCAACTACATCTTCGAGGCGGCGATCCGGATCGTGCGCCAGAGCATGAGGGAGGACGATCCCCAGGAGCCCCTGACGGAGCGGGAGACCGAGTGCCTGTTCTGGGCCAGCGAAGGGAAGACATCGGGGGAGATCGCCTGCATCCTCGGCATCACGGAGCGCACCGTGAACTACCACCTCAATCAGGTCACCCGCAAGACGGGGTCGATGAACCGCTACCAGGCCATCGCCAAGGGGGTGAGCAGCGGCATCCTGCTGCCGAACCTGGAGCAGGTGGTGGTCACCAACTTCCCCTCCCTGCTGCAGTGAATACAGGCCCGGCGGCACCGGCTCGTCGCCTGGCATCCCCTCTGTCGCCATCACCGCTGTCCTGCGCCGTCCCATCCTGCCGCCGATTCTCGGGGCGGGGCTGTGACCCCACAATTGTCAGATCCTGCAATTGACAACCTTCTTTGTGTGGTTTCGGCCCGGTTTTCATCAGTTTTATGAATGCATCAGAAAATGAATGAATTTCTCTGATTGCCCGTGCCCCCTTATAGTGCGTTTCTCACTTTCACAGGAACGCATCTCCATGTTCGCCACCACCCTGCAAGGCTTTACCCTCGGCCTTGCCATGATCATCCCCATCGGGGCCCAGAATGCCTTCGTGCTGAGCCGGGGCATTCACCGCAATCACCACCTGCTGACGGCGACCCTCTGCTGCCTGTGCGATCTCGTGCTGATCGGCATCGGGGTGTTCGGCGGGGCCAACCTGCTGGCAGCCAGCCCGATCGGTCTGGCCCTGCTGACCTGGGGCGGCGTGCTCTTCCTCGGCTGGTTCGGTATCCGTTCCCTGCGCAGTGCCTGGCGCGGCCAGGAGGCGGCCCTGGCGGACTCGCCCCGGTTGATGGGGGTGAAGAGCGTGCTGGCCATGACCCTCGGAGTCACTCTGCTCAACCCCCACGTCTACCTGGATACCCTGATGTTGCTTGGCTCCTTCGGCAGCCAGTTTGCCGAGGAGCTCAGACCCGCCTTCGCGGCGGGGGCTATGCTGGCTTCTCTGGTCTGGTTCTACGGACTGGCGTTCGGGGCGGCCGCCCTCTCCCCCTGGCTTGCCCGGGGCCGGGTGCAGCAAGCCATTGATCTTGTTGTAGGTCTCATCATGCTGGTGCTGGCGGTCAAGCTGGCATTGGGTGCCATACCGGCCTCATGAGGCTATTTTTGTGCCGGGCTTCATAAAAATGAGTCCCGGTGCCATCTGCTGACATATTCGTCTGTTAAATTCCCGGCGCTGGTAAAGCGTTACTCATAATAAAAGGGAAAAAAACAGTGAATAACACCATGAAGCTGGGGGCTATTGCCGCCATCGTGCTGCTGTCTGCCTGCAGCAACGAGAATGACAGCAAGGCGCAGCCGGGGACCGTCTCCCTGCGCCTGATCCAGACCTCTGATATCCACTCCAACGTGCTGGGCTACGACTACTACCAGAACAAGGAGGATCGCAAGTTCGGCCTCTCCCGCACCGCCCTGCTGATCCGCGCCGCCCGCGCCGAGAACCCCAACAACCTGCTGCTCGACAATGGCGACCTCATTCAGGGCACGCCGCTGGCGGACTACATCTTCGAGCAATCCGGTGCCGGCTATCTCGAGAAGCAGGCGCACCCGGTGTTCAAGGCGATGAACGAGCTCGGCTACGACGCGGGCAACCTGGGCAACCACGAGTTCAACTACGGCCTGGACTACCTCGGCAAGGTGCTGGCGGGAGCCGACTTCCCCTATGTGAACGCCAACGTGTTCGAGGCGGGGGCCTTCAAGCGCGATGCCAAGGGACAGATTGACTGGAGCGGCAACAAGTTCACCCCCTATCTGCTGCTGGAGCGCGAGGTGACCGATGACAAGGGCCAGCGCCAGCGCGTCAAGGTGGGCATCCTGGGTCTGACCCCGCCCCAGGTGCTGCAGTGGGACAAGCGTCATCTGGAGGGCAAGGTGGTGGTGGCCGACATGGTCGAGACCGCCAATCACTATGTGCCCGAGCTGCGCGCCAAGGGCGCCGACATCGTGGTGGTGGTGGCTCACACCGGCATCAATGCCAGCAGCTATGAGGCCATGATGGAGAACTCCGCCTGGCATCTGGCCAAGGTGAAGGGGGTGGACGCCCTGATGCTGGGCCACGCCCACAAGAACTTCCCCGGGGACTTCCCGGATCTGCCGGAGGTGGACAACCAGGCCGGTACCCTCAGCGGCATTCCCACCGTGATGCCCGGCTACTGGGGCAACCACCTCGGTATCATCGACCTCAAGCTGGAGCAGGTGGACGGCAAGTGGCAGGTGAAGCAGAGCCAGGCCAGCCTGCGCAAGATAGACGCCAGCGAGGGCAGTGCGGTGGATCAGCGGGTGGTGGACCTGGTGCAGGCGGATCACGACGCCACCAACCAGTGGCTGGACGAGCCGCTCGGCAAGATCACCTCCCCCATCCACAGCTTCTTCGCCCTGGTACAGGACGACCCCTCGGTGCAGCTGGTGAGCGATGCCCAGCGCCGCCACGCGGAGCAATTGCAACAAGACGGCCTGCTCAAGGAGTCCTACCCGATCCTCTCGGTGGCGGCCCCCTTCCGTGGCGGTCGCAACGGCATCAACGACTTCACCTACGTGGCCCAGGGTGACATCTCCCTGCGCAACGTCTCCGACCTTTATATCTATCCGAACACCCTGCAGGTGGTCGAGGTGAACGGGGCCACCGTCAAGGAGTGGCTGGAGATGAGCGCCGGCCAGTTCAACCAGATCGACACCGGCAAGACCGGGGTGCAGTGGCTGGTGAACGAGAGCTTCCCCACCTACAACTTCGATGTGATTGACGGGGTCAGCTACGAGGTGGACATCACCCAGCCGGCCCGCTACAGCAAGGACGGGGTCAAGGTGAGCGACGGCCAGCGCATCAGCGGCCTCACCTTCAACGGCCAGCCCGTGGACCCGGCCCAGAAGTTCTACGTGGTGACCAACAACTACCGCGCCAGCGGCGGCGGCCACTTCCCGGGCATCGACGGCAGCAACATCGTCCATGAAGATCCCTTCGAGACGCGGGAGATCATCGCCCAGTACCTGAAGGCCCAGTCTGCGGACAACCCGGCCGGCTTCAGCCCGGCGGCCAACAACAACTGGCACATGAAGGCCCTGCCCGCCAACGTGGACGTGCGCCTCTACTCCTCGCCGACCGACGAGGCCAAGGCCCTGGCGGGGGCGGATCTGTCGTACCAGTCCACCCTGCCGATGGATGACGCCAAGCACCCCGGCTACGCCATCTACCGCCTGATCCGCCAGTAAGGCAGACGCTGGCAGCCAACAAAAAAGCCCTCGCAGTGCGAGGGCTTTTTCATGGGGCGCGGTGCCATCCTGTCCTGTCGTCTGGACTTGCCCGGTCGACGGGGCGGGAGGGCATCAGTAGTAGCCGGGATCGTCCGGATTGGGGCGGGTCTTGAAGCGGCGGTGCAGCCACATGTACTGCTCCGGCGCCTTGCGCACGGCGGCTTCAATTTCGCGGTTGGCGCGGCTGGCATCCGCCAGGTCGTCACCGCTCGGGTAGTCTGCGAGCGGGGCCCCGATATGCAGGGTGTAGCCCTCCCGGGTGCGGATGTTGTAGCAGGGCAGGGTGACAGTGTTCTTCACCCGGGCCAGGGTGGCGGTACCCGTGATGGTGGCGGCCTGCTCCACCGCGAAGTAGGGCACGAAGACGCTGGCATGGCTGCCGTAGTCGTGATCCGGTGCATACCAGAGGGCGTCGCCGTTGCGCAGCGCCTTGATCATCCCCTTCACGTCCATCCGGTCCACCAGGTATTTGTTGGAGGCGCAGCGACCGTGGTACTGGGCGTACTCCAGCACCGGATTGGTGTTGGGGCGATAGACGCCGACCCCGGGGCGCACCAGGCCGAAGCAGCGGGCATTGAGCTCCAGCGTCAGGAAGTGGCAGGAGAGCAGCAGCATCCCCTGGCCCTTCTCCATGGCGTTGATGACGTGCTCTTCCCCTTCCACCTTCATCAGGCGGCGCATCCGCCAGTCTGGCCAGAACCAGGCCATGCCCACCTCGAAGATGGCGCAGCCCACGCTCTCGAAGTTCTGCATCAGGAGGGCTTCGCGCTCATCCCGGCTGAGCTCGGGCATCGCCAGCTCCAGGTTGCGGCGGGCAATCTTGACGCGGGATTTCAGCAGTTTGCGGGCCAGGGTGCCGAGCTGGCGGCCCAGCCACATCTGGCTGCGCCAGGGCAGCAACACCAGCAGCCAGAGCAGGGAGAGGCCCAGCCAGCTCCCCCAGTAACGGGGATGGAACAGACGGGGTTCGAGGCGGGGAGCGTGTTCTTGGGCCATGAAGAGTCTCTTGTTCGCAAAGGCAAAGGGGGGAGTCCGACCGAACCGGGGGGCCTGTGTGGGGTGGCTCGGCGCGGATGCGGTCACTCGCATGTCGAGGATTCTATCCGAAAAGCGGGGGCGGGCGCGAATCGCCGTCATCTGGTCAGAGGGGGCATCAGGGCACAGGGCCGTGCTTTTTTCACGCCCCGGAAAAGAGTGTGATAAAATCGGCCGCTGAATTTTTCAGGTTTTGAGAGCCGATACAGATGAAAATCACCCTGCCCGAGTTTGAAAAAGCCCGCATCCTGGTCGTTGGCGATGTCATGTTGGATCGCTACTGGCATGGCCCTACCGGCCGGATCTCCCCCGAGGCGCCGGTCCCCGTGGTCAAGGTCGAGCACATCGAGGAGCGCCCGGGTGGCGCCGCCAACGTGGCGCTCAACTCCGCCGCCCTCGGCGCCCAGGTCGTGCTGCTGGGCCTGACCGGTCAGGATGAAGCCGCCGATGCCCTCGCCAGCCAGATGGTCGGTGTCAAGGTGGCCTGTGATTTCGTGCGCCTGACCGACTATCCGACCATCACCAAGCTGCGGGTGCTGTCCCGCAACCAGCAACTGCTGCGCCTCGACTTCGAAGAGGCCTTCCACGACGTGGATGCCAGCCTGCTGATGGGCAAGGTGGAGCAGGCGCTGCCCCAGGCGGACGTGATGATCCTCTCCGACTACGGCAAGGGCGCCCTCAACGATGTGCCCGGTATGATCCGGCGTGCCCGCGCCGCCGGCATCCCCGTGCTGGTCGACCCCAAGGGGACCGATTTCGAGAAGTACCGCGGTGCCACCCTGCTGACCCCCAACATGTCCGAGTTCGAGGCCGTGGTGGGCAAGGTGAAGGGGGAAGAAGACCTGGTCGCCAGGGGGCTGGAGCTGGTCAAGCGCTTCGAGCTGGACGCCCTGCTGGTCACCCGTTCCGAGAACGGCATGACCCTGATCCGCGAAGGGCAGCCCGAGCTGCACCTGCCGGCCCAGGCCCACGAGGTCTATGACGTCACCGGTGCCGGTGACACCGTCATCTCCACCCTGGCGACTTCCCTTGCCGCAGGCAAGAGTCTGGATGAGGCCTGCGCCCTGGCCAACACCGCCGCCGGCATCGTGGTCGGCAAGTTGGGGACCTCCACCGTGAGCCCGGTGGAACTGGCCAACGCCCTCTACACCGAGCAGGAGACCGGCTTTGGCGTCATGTCCGAGGCCCAGCTCAAGGTGGCCGTCCAGGCCGCCCGTCTGCGCGGCGAGAAGGTGGTGATGACCAACGGCTGCTTCGACATTCTGCACGCGGGTCATGTCTCCTATCTGGCCAATGCGGGCAAGCTGGGGGATCGCCTGATCGTGGCGGTGAACACCGACGAGTCCGTGCGTCGCCTCAAGGGGCCGGGTCGCCCGGTCAACCCGACCGAGCGCCGTATGACGGTGCTGGCGGCCCTGGGTGCCGTGGACTGGGTGGTCCCCTTCAGCGAAGACACTCCCCAGCGTCTGATCGCAGAGATCCTGCCAGACCTCCTGGTCAAGGGGGGCGACTACAAGCCCGAAGAGATCGCGGGTTACGCCGAGGTGACCGCCAATGGCGGCGAGGTGCGGGTGCTGAACTTCGAGGACGGCTGCTCCACCACCGACATCATCAAGACCATCCGCGAGCGCGGATAAGCGTAAAACCCGGCCAAGGCCGGGTTTTTTGATGGGGCTGCCGGGTCGGTGATATGGCCGCTGCCTGGCAGGCCCCGACCAACGCACTTCCAGCGGCGAACAGAGATGAAAAAGGCGACCTAGGGGTCGCCTTTTCTCATGGTGTGCGCCTGGCTCAGGACTTCTTGGTGACCTGGGCGGCTGGCATCAGACCCTGGTTCACCTCTTCCAGATCCTTCTGCTCCAGGATGCCGGCGGCCTGCTTGAGGGAGAGGATGCTGAGGATGTAGTTGTAGCGGGCCTCGGAGAGCTTCTGCTTGGCCTGATACAGCTTGCGGGTGGAGTCCAGCACGTCGACGATGGTGCGGGTACCCACCTCGTAACCGGCTTCGGTCGCCTTCAGGGCGCTGTCGGCGGAAATGACGGACTGGCTGTAGGCGCGGACCGAGCCGATGCTGGCGTTCACGTTGTTGTAGGAGGAGCGGACCGTGCTCTGTACCGAGCGGAAGCTGCGCTCGAGCTGTTCGCTGGCGGCCACGTAGTTGAACTGTGCCTGCTTGACCTGGGAGGTGGTGGCTCCGCCGGTGTAGATGGGCAGCTTGAAGTTCAGGCCGATGTTGCCCTGATTGCTGTTGCTCTCGGGGTTGCGGATCTCGTCCTTGTAATCGTTGTAACCGGCGTTCAGGCCAGCGCCCAGATCCAGGGTCGGTTCATGACCGGTCTTGGCCAGATCGATCTGCTCCTTGGCGATGTCCTTGCCGATGCGGGCGCTGTGCAGCTCCAGGTTCTTGTCCAGGGCCAGTTCCAGCCACTTGTCGGAGTTGAACGCGGTCTTCTGCGGGCTGAAGCGATCGGTGTTGAGCACATCCAGTTGACGGTGGTCGATACCGGTCAGCTCGCGCAGGCTCTCGTAGCTGTTGTCCAGGGTGTTCTCGGCATTGATCTCGTCCGCCAGCGCCTGATCGCGCTCGGCCTCGGCCTCGTGCACGTCGGTGATGGCGGTCAGGCCCACTTCGAAGCGCTGCTGGGTCTGTTCAAGCTGACGCTCGACCGCGGTCTTGTTGGCACGCACGAATTCCAGGGTATCCATGGCCTTGAGCACGTCGAAGTAGGCCTGGGCGGTACGCAGCATCAGGTTCTGGTACTCGAGGTTGTAGGCCACGTCGGACTGGGTGGCGCTCTTCTCGGTCAGATCCAGGTTGACCCAGTTGCTGCGACGGTAGATGGATTGATCCAGGGTCACGGAGCCGGTAGCGCCCGTGTTGGTCATGGTGTCGTTCTTGTTTTGCAGGTAGTTCAGGCCGGCGCCCAGGTTGATCTGGGGCAGCAGGGCTGCACGGGATTCGTTGATCTTCTCGAAGGCCTGGTCCCGCTTGGCCTTGGATTCCAGCAGCTGGGTGTCCTTGATCTGGGCCTGTTGGTAAATATCGAGCAGGTTTTCGGCATGAGCGGCGCCGCTCACACCCAGCATCACCATGACTGACAAGAGTGTTCTTTTCATATGATAGTTTTAACCTTTTGTATCAACCCAAAGCTGTCCGCTGGATGAAGGGGGGATTGTCACCGACCAAGCTTGATTTCAGCTTAACCACTCTACTATAAGCAGATTTCATTGCGAACTGTCTCTTTTCCAGCTGCGGAAACGTCAAGGTCCGGGGCGAGTTTTCTCGGCAACGCGCCTAGCCAAATGCCCTGTGGCTGCTAAAATCCTTCCCTCATCGTCGGCGAGAGCGAGTGAATGAATGTTCATTCATGCCCCCGAATATTATGGTCAAACCAAGCCAAGTCAAGCTGGCAGGAGTCTCGAATGTCACAGCAAGCCTTGCCTCAAACCTGCCACTACTCCAGCGATGATGTGAAAATCATTGAAAAATCAGCTGGATATAATGGCTTCTTCAAGGTGAATGTCTACCGCCTGCAACACAGGCTGTTTGCCGGTGGCTGGAACGCCCCCATCGTCCGGGAACTGTTCGAACGTGGCCATGCCGCCGCCCTGCTGCCTTATGATCCGGTGCGGGACGAGATCGTGCTGGTGGAGCAGTTTCGCATCGGCGCCATGGAGACCAGCGCCACCCCCTGGCTGCTGGAGCTGGTGGCCGGCATCATCGATGAAGGGGAGACCGCCGAGGCAGTGGTGCGGCGCGAAGCGGTGGAAGAGGCAGGGATCGAGGTGGGACGCTGCGAACACGCCATCAGCTATCTGGTGAGCCCGGGTGGCAGCACCGAGCGCATCGAGGTGTTCGTGGGCGAGGTGGATGCCAGTCAGGCCAAGGGGATACACGGTCTGGCGGAAGAGGGGGAAGACATCCGGGTCCACGTGGTGAGCCGCGAGCAGGCCTATGCCTGGCTCAAAGAGGGGCGCATCGACAATGCCGCCTCCGTCATCGCCCTGCAGTGGCTGGCCCTGAATCACGGCGAGCTGCGGGCACGCTGGCTGGCGGGGCGCTGAGGTGACGCTCGTTCAGACCCGGGTCAGGTGCCCTGTGTCCGACTGGAACACTGTGCAGTGGGTCCACCCTTCATGGACCCTGATTGAGGGAGCCGCGACATGTCATTAGTCCAGAGCCCGATGAAGCGCTATGTGCCTGATTTGATGTCCTTGCAGCGTACCTGCGAGGTCAATTACATGGCGCTGATGAAACTGTTGCCGCCCGGCGGCAGCGTGGGTGCCGAGCGCCGCTATCAGGTCGGCAACGGCCTGCAGTTCCAGCTCACGGTGACCGAGGAGAGCCGCTTCACCAGCCAGGTGATCCTGGCCCAGCACAACCCCGAATTGCCGAGCTACTTGCAAGCCCGGATAGAGATTCGTTTGTATCATGATGTGCGAATGGCGGAAGTGTGTGCGGCGCAACAGATTTCAATGTTGCAACCACGTTATGATTATCCCAATCAAAAAATGCATCACAGGGATGAAAAGGAGCAGGTAAATCTATTCTTGGCCGATTGGTTGAGATTTTGTCTCAAACACGGCACCAGCCTGATTAACATCCTCTAGTCGAACCCATAAAAAAAGAAGCGTGATTTTGGAAACAGAGCTACCTCAGGCGCCGGACGGCAGTGTGCGCCTGTTACAGATTACCGATACCCATCTCTTCGCCAGTGCCGAGGGGCGGCTGCTGGCCGTGCCCACGGCGCAGAGTCTGGCCGCCGTGCTGGAGCGGGTGCAGGCCAACGAGCACCCGTTCGAGCTCATCCTCGCCACCGGGGATCTTTCCCAGGATCACAGCCCGGAGTCCTACCAGCGTTTCGCCTCCATGATGGCGCCCCTGGCCCGCCCCATCTACTGGTTGCCCGGCAACCACGACGACGGCCCCCTGATGACCGAATACCTCCATGCGGCCGGCATCAGCGAGGCCAAGCAACTGGTGGGGGATCACTGGCAGGTGATCCTGCTGGATACCCAGGTGCGCGGCAAACCCCACGGGGTGCTGGGGGATCACCAGCTGGCGGCCCTGGATCAGGCCCTGCGCCAGCATCCCGAGCGCCATGCCCTCATCGCCCTGCACCATCAGGCGGTGCCGGTGGGCTGCGCCTGGCTGGATCAGCACAACCTCAAGAATGCCGACGACCTGTTCGCCGTGCTGGCCCGCCACCCGCAGCAGAAGACCATCCTGTTCGGCCACGTCCATCAGGAGTTTGACGAGGTGCACCACGGAGTGCGGCTCATCGCCAGCCCCTCTACCTGCATCCAGTTCAAGCCGCTCTCCGACGGTTTCGCACTGGACGAATCTGGCCCGGGCTGGCGCTATCTCACCCTGCACCCGGATGGCCGGGTGGCGAGTCAGGTGTGGCGCCTGCCGCTGGGGCAGTTCGTGCCCGACCCCAATGCCACCGGTTACTGAGGCGTTGCCATGAAGCCCGTCCTGCTCTATCTGCACGGTTTCAATTCATCCCCCGGCTCGGCCAAGGCGCAGCAGATGGCGGTCTGGGTGGCAGAGAACAGGCCCGATATCGAGGTGGTGATCCCGGCCCAGCCCAACACCCCGGCGGCCGCCTGGGTGGCCATCGAGCAGACCATTGCCGATCTGCAGAGCCGTTATGGCAACGAATTCAAGCTTGGCGCCGTGGGCAGCTCCCTCGGTGGCTTTATGGCGACCCGGGTCAGCGAGCGATACGGTTGCCGCGCCGCCCTCATCAACCCGGCGGTGCGCCCCCACGAGCTGCTCTGCGACTACCTCGGCCCCCAGACCAACCCCTACAGCGGCGAACGCTATGAACTGTTGCCTGGGCACATGGACGAGCTGAGAGCGCTGGCGGTGCCGGTGACTGCTCCCGAGCGGCTCTGGGTGCTGCAACAGCAGGAGGACGAGGTGCTCGACTATCGCAAGGCGCTGGACGAATACCGCTTTGCCCGTCTCTCCCTGGAGTGCGGCGGCGATCACGCCTTCACAGGCTTCGAGCGCTACCCCGCCCAGATCGTCCGTTTCCTCGGGCTCTAGCCATGCAACCGCCGTTGGCCGCCTTCCTCGAACAGGTGCTGGCCACGGCCCAGGCGGGGCTCACCTACTCCCGGGATCCCTTCGACATCGCCCGCTTCGAGGCGCTGCGAGCGGCCACGGTGACGCTCATCGCCAGCCAGAGCGAGCTGGCTCCCGATGCCATCGGCGACTGGATTGCCCTCGACAGCGGCTATCCCACCCCCAAGCTCGATGTGCGGGCCTTCATTCAGAACGACGCGGGCCATGTCCTGCTGGTGCAGGAGCGCAGTGACGGGCGCTGGACCCTGCCGGGGGGCTGGTGCGACATCGGCGATTCGCCTGCGGACGCCGTGGTGCGGGAAGTGGTGGAGGAGACCGGCCTCGTCTGTCGGGCGGTGCAGCTGCTGGCCCTGTTCGACAAGCTCAAGCATCCCCATCCCCCGCAGCTGCCCCACGCCCACAAGGCCTTCTTCCTGTGCGAGGTGACGGGCGGCGCTCTGCTTACCGACACCGATGAAACCAAAGGGGCGGAGTACTTCCCCATCGACGCCTTGCCCGAACTCTCCCGCCACCGGGTGGTTGCGTCCCAGTTGCGCACCCTGCATGACCATCTGTCGCAGGGGCGGGGGGATACCCTGTTCGATTAACCGGTTCGCAGCCTGACACTGCGGCAAGGAGGCAGCATGATCACACGCATCGGCAATACCCCCATCCAGAAGAAACACAAGGCAAGCTGCCACTGCGGCGCCGTGGTGCTGGAGCTGACCCTGCCGGATGGCGTGGTGGATCCGCGCCGCTGCGACTGCTCCTTCTGTCGGCGGCGAGGGGCCATCGTCGCCTCGGTGCCGCTCTCCGGCATCCGCATCCTGCAAGGGGAGGCGGCGCTTCGCTGCTACCAGTTCAACACCCGCACCGCGAAACACTACTTTTGCAGCGTCTGCGGCATCTACACCCATCACCAGCGCCGATCCAATCCGGCGGAATATGGCTACAACCTCGCCTGTCTGGAGGGGGTCAACCCGTTCGATCTGGGAGAGGTGCCGACCCGCGACGGGGTGCATCACCCTGCAGATACCGTAGCCGATTGAACGCGAGGTGACTGCCCGACGGGTGGCGGGGAGGACGGGCGAGGCGTTGCCGCGTCACTCCCGTGACGACATCTCAGGGGGTCATCTGCTTGTGTAGCCCCCGCCATGGCTGTGTTAACCTTGCCCTGTCCGTCTCCCGGCGGACCCCGGCCTCTCTCTTCATTCCATCTCTGCCAACAGGGGGCACACCCGTGACGACTGCTTCAGCGCTGCCGGATCTGATCCTCGGGGCCTCGCTCTATTTTCCGCCCCTGTTCAAGGCTGTGCTGCTCGGCCTGCTGGGCTGGCTGCCGCTGCACCATCTGCTGCGGGACTGGCTCTACGGCGGCGAGGTCTGGCACCCCCTGCTGATGGATCTCTCCCTCTTCATCCTCGCCGTCAGCGGCGCCCTATGGATATTGCTACATGGCTAAATCACCCCTTGCGACCCTCAAATACTTCTCCACCCTGCTGGTCTTTGCCCTGGCGCTGGTGTCGCTCTGGTGGCTGTGGAACGACTACATGCAGGGTCCCTGGACCCGGGATGGCAAGGTGAGGGCCGAGCTGGTCAGCATCACGCCCCAGGTGTCGGGCAAGATCGTCAGGATAGGGGTCAAGGACAACCAGCTGGTGAAGACGGGGGACCTGCTCTTCACCCTGGATCCCGAGCCCTATCGCATCGCGCTGGACAACGCCAGCGCGGCCCTGGCCAAGGCCAGGTCGGATCTCGACAAGGCGGAGCACGAGGCGAATCGTCGCCAGAGCCTCTCCCGCACCGTCATCTCCGCCGAGGCGGTGGATGAATCCAGGCTCAATGCCCAGGCGATGAAGGCGGCCTATGAGGTGGCCCAGGCCAATCTGGAGCAGGCCAGATGGTCCCTTGCCCGGACCGAGGTCCATGCCGCGAGCGACGGCTACATCACCAATCTGCAGGCCAGGGTCGGCAACTACGCCACCGCCGGGGTGCCCCTGGTGGCCCTGATAGACACCCACTCCTTCTATGTGCAGGGCTATTTCGAAGAGACCAAGCTCAGGCACATCGCCCCCGGCAAACCGGCCGAGGTGGTGCTCTACAGCGGGGATCGGGTACTCAGGGGGGAGGTGGAAAGCATAGGGCGCGCCATTCACGATCAGAGCCTGGAAGGCAGCGAGGGGCTGCTGCTCGACGTCAAGCCGAACGTGCCCTGGGTGCGTCTGGCCCAGCGGGTGCCGGTGCGGATCAGGCTGCTGGCGATTCCCCCGGATCTGGTCTTGATCGCGGGCACGACCTGCACCATCACCATAGGGGACTAGGGTGATCCCCTCGCTCTGGCGCCAGACCCCCTGGGGCAAGGCCAACGGCGGCCAGTGGCGCTACGCCCTGCGCAATGCCCTGGCCATGTGCCTGTCGCTCTGGCTGGCGTTCGTGCTGCAACTCGACTCTCCCTACTGGGCCATGACCTCCGCCGCCGTGGTGAGCTTTCCCACCGTGGGGGGCGTCATCAGCAAGAGCCTGGGGCGAGTGGTGGGCAGCCTCATCGGCGCCATGGCGGCGGTGATGATCACCGGCCTTGGCATCGGTGATCCCTGGCTCTTCAGCCTGCTTATCGCCCTCTGGCTGGGGGGTTGCACCTACATCTCCAACCACCATCAGAACAACGTCTCCTACGGTTTCGCCCTGGCGGGCTATACCGCCGCCATCATCGCCTTCTCCTGCGTCAACCTGACCGACCCGCAACATATCTTCGACATCGCCCAGGCCCGGCTGAGCGAGGTGATCGTCGGCATCCTCTGCGGCGGCCTGATGATGATGATCCTGCCGAGTTTCTCCGATGGCGAGACCCTGCTGGACTCCCTCGGCAAGAGCCAGACCCGGCTGCTGGAACATGCCCAGCTGCTCTGGCTCGGGGAGACGGGCGCCGATGTGCGCACCGCCCACGAGGGGGTGATCGGTCAGATCCTCACCCTGAACGTGCTGCGCATCCAGGCCGTCTGGAGCCACCACCGCCTGCGCCGCCACAACCAGTTGCTGAACTATCTGCTCCATCGCCAGCTGGGGATGGTCAGCCTCATCTCGGGGCTGCGCCGCATGCTGCAACACTGGCCAGAGGACGCAGTCGACCCGGCCCCCATGCTGGCCGCCGTGCTGCGGGAGCTGGGACAGGGGGGCTGCGACAAGCTGCGCATCGCCCGCCTGATGGCGCCCTTCGTGGCCCGTTCGGGGGACGATTATCGCTGTCAGGCCTTCTGGCTGCGGCTGCGCCACTTCTGCTGGAGCTACCTGGAGTGTCAGCGCTGGCTGGAAAGGCTGGCCCGCCACGATGGTCAGGAGTGGCCGGCGCCGCCGCGCCACAGCTCTCTGACCAGCCACACCGACGGCCTGGAGGCGGCCTACAACGGGGGGCGTACCTTCCTCTGCGTGATGCTGGGCTGCACCTTCTGGATCCACACCCAGTGGGATGCGGGCGCCGCAGCCCTGACCCTGCTCGCCATCTGCTGCGTGCTCTATTCCGCCACCCCGGCCCCGGCCAAGGGGGCCCAGACCATGCTCAAGGCCATCGTGCTGCTCAGCTTTATCTGCTTCGGGGTCAAGTTCGGGCTGATGATCCGCATCGACGACTTCTGGATCTTCTGCTCCCTGCTGTTCCCCGCCCTCATCACCCTGCAACTGCTGAAATTGCAGCGCCCCCAGGGGGCGGCGCTCTGGGGCCAGCTCATCGTGCTGCTCGGCTCCTTCCTCGCCATCACCAATCCGCCGAGCTACGACTACCTCGCCTTCGTCAACAGCAGCCTTGCCCAGGCACTGGGAGTGATGAGTGCAGGGCTGGCGTTCCAGCTCCTGAGGCCCAGCTCGGATCGGCGCAAGAGCCGCCGCCTGATGCATCGTCTGCGGCGGGATTTCGTGGACCAGCTGGCCCCGGCCCCGCATCAGAGCGAGGGGGAGTTTGAATCCCGGGTCTATCACGCGGTGAGCCAGCTCAGCCAGAGTCAGGATCAGGGGGCCCGGCTCTGGGTGCTGCGCTGGGGCGTGGTGCTGCTCAATTGCAGCCATATCGTCTGGCAGCTCAGGCTCTGGCGCAGCCGGGATCCGGCCCTCTATCTGGTGCGGGACGGCTGTCTGCGCTGCCTGAAAGGCATTCTGACCGAAGGGGGCGTGCAGCACGAGACCCTGGGGCGCACCCTGGCGGAGCTGGACCGCATCAGCCAAGGGCTGGGGGAACATGCAGACCCGGCGGCCCGGGCACTGGCGGGACTGGTGTGGCGACTCCATTGCTCCCTCTCCCAGCTTGTGCAGGCCCTGCCCGGGGAACCCGCCTGATCCCGTGCGGGGAGGCCGGAGCCCCTCTGGATCACCCTTTGCGAGCGCCCCATTTGTCCCGGGCCCTCCTAGCGAGTAAGATTCCCCCCAAACGTCAATTCGCAAGGCCCTCCATGTCCACTCAATACAATGCGGATGCCATTGAGGTCCTCAATGGCCTTGAACCGGTGCGTCGCCGCCCCGGCATGTACACCGACACCACCCGGCCCAATCACCTCGGCCAGGAGGTCATCGACAACAGCGTCGACGAGGCGCTGGCGGGTCACGCCCGCAATCTGGAGGTGATCCTGCACGAGGATCAGTCCCTCGAGGTGATCGACGACGGTCGCGGCATGCCGGTGGACATCCACCCGGAGGAAGGGGTCTCCGGTGTGGAGCTGATCCTCTGCAAGCTGCACGCGGGGGGCAAGTTCTCCAACAAGAACTACCAGTTCTCCGGCGGCTTGCACGGGGTGGGGATCTCCGTGGTGAACGCCCTCTCCGATCGGGTCGAAGTGACTGTGCGCCGGGACGGCCAGGTCTATGACATCGCCTTCGAGCGGGGCGAGAAGGTGTCTGATCTGACCATCACAGGCACCTGCGGCCGTCGCAACACCGGCACCCGGGTGCGCTTCTGGCCGGAGGCGCGCTACTTCGATTCGCCGCGCTTCTCGGTTTCCAAGCTGGAGCACCTGCTCAAAGCCAAGGCCGTGCTCTGCCCGGGCCTCACCATCAAGTTCCTCGACAAGAACACCGGCATCAAGTTGGAGTGGTGCTACGAAGACGGCCTCAAGGATTACCTCATCGATGCGGTCAAGCAGTTCACCTGCCTGCCGGAGCAGCCCTTCGTCGGTTCTTTCAGCTCCGAGCAGTCGGCGGTGGACTGGGCCCTGTGCTGGTTGCCGGAAGGGGGCGAGTGCCTCGCCGAATCCTATGTGAACCTCATTCCCACCGCGCTCGGTGGCACCCATGTCAACGGCCTGCGCCAGGGGCTGCTCGACGCCATGCGCGAGTTCTGCGAGTTCCGCAACCTCTTGCCCCGCGGGGTCAAGCTGACCCCGGAAGACATCTGGGATCGCTGCGCCTACATCCTCTCCATCAAGATGCAGGACCCGCAGTTTGCAGGGCAGACCAAGGAGCGACTGTCGTCCCGCCAGAGCTCGGCCTTCGTGTCGGGCGTGGTGAAGGATGCCTTCAGCCTTTACTTGAACAGCAACACCGAACTGGCCGAACAGCTGGCGGAGCTCTGTATCTCCAGCGCCCAGCGCCGGATGCGCGCCGCCAAGACGGTAGTGCGCAAGAAGATAACCCAGGGCCCTGCCCTGCCCGGCAAGCTCACCGACTGCGGCTGCGCCGATCCCATGCAAGGGGAGCTCTTCCTGGTGGAGGGGGACTCCGCGGGCGGCAGTGCCAAGCAGGCTCGCGACCGCGAATTCCAGGCCATCATGCCCCTGCGCGGCAAGATCCTGAACACCTGGGAGGTGGAGGCCGGTCAGGTGCTCGCCTCCCAAGAAGTGCACGACATCTCGGTGGCGATCGGGCTCGACCCCGACTCCGACGACCTCAGTGGCCTGCGCTACGGCAAGGTGTGCATCCTGGCGGATGCCGACTCGGACGGTCTGCACATCGCCACCCTGCTCTGCGCCCTCTTTGTGAAGCACTTCCGCGCCCTGGTGGAAAAGGGCCATGTCTATGTGGCCATGCCGCCCCTCTATCGTATCGACATCGGCAAGGAGGTCTTCTACGCCCTCGACGAGGACGAGAAGAACGGCGTGCTGCAACGGGTCGAAGCCGAGAAGAAGAAGGGCAAGGTGATGGTGACCCGATTCAAGGGGCTGGGTGAGATGAACCCCAAGCAGTTGCGGGAAACCACCATGGATCCCAACACCCGCCGCCTGGTGCAGCTCACCATGGGCGCGGAAGGGGAAGATGGGGACGAGACCCTGCAACTGATGGACATGCTGTTGGCCAAGAAGCGCGCCGGTGATCGTCGCGAATGGCTGGAAGAGAAGGGCAACCTCGCCATCATCTAAAGCGAGTCGCAAGTACCCCGGCCCTCCCCTTCGCAAGGGGAGGGGGCCAAGCCTCTCCTCCCCCTCCATGAGGGGGAGGGGGCCAAGCCTCTCCTCCCCCTCATGGAGGGGGAGGTTGGGAGGGGGTCTTGTGATTCACCGTCGGCCCCCTGCCGACCCGCATTTCCGGCGTGCCCTCTGAGGGCGCGCCATAGCAAGAGAACAACCTTATGAGTGATGCTATCGAGCTCAGTCTGTTGGATGAAGTAGAGCGCCAACCAGCTCCCGAACCGAAAGAGATAATCACATGAGTGATGCCATCGAGCTCAGTCTGGACGGGGTGGAGCGCCAGCCAATGCGCACCTTTACCGAGCAGGCTTACTTGAACTACTCCATGTACGTCATCATGGATCGGGCCCTGCCGCATATCGGCGACGGCCTCAAGCCCGTGCAGCGGCGCATCATCTACGCCATGAGCGAGCTGGGTCTGTCGGCGCTGTCCAAGCACAAGAAATCCGCCCGTACCGTGGGTGACGTGCTGGGCAAGTACCACCCCCACGGCGACAGCGCCTGTTACGAAGCCATGGTGCTGATGGCCCAGCCCTTCTCCTACCGCTACCCGCTGGTGGACGGTCAGGGCAACTGGGGTGCGCCGGACGATCCCAAATCCTTCGCCGCCATGCGTTATACCGAAGCGCGGCTGTCGCGCTTCTCCGAGCTGCTGCTCTCCGAGCTGGGCCAGGGCACGGTGGAGTGGACGCCGAACTTCGACGGCACCATGAAGGAGCCTGTGGTGCTGCCCGCCCGCCTGCCGCACATCCTGCTCAACGGGGTGACTGGTATCGCGGTGGGGATGGCGACCGATATCCCGCCCCACAACGCGCGGGAAGTGGCCCACGCCTGTGTGGAACTGCTGGACAACCCGAACGCCGGCCTGGATGCCCTGATGGCCCATGTGCAGGGGCCGGACTACCCGACCAATGCCGAGATCATCACGCCGCGCGACGACATCCGCAAAATCTACGAGACCGGCAAGGGTTCCATCAAGCAGCGGGCGGTGTGGAGCGAAGAAGATGGCGACATTGTCATCACCGCGCTGCCCCATCAGGCCTCAGGCGCCAAGATCATGGAGCAGATTGCCGCCCAGATGGTGGCCAAAAAGCTGCCCATGGTCACCGATCTGCGGGATGAATCGGACCACGAGAACCCGACCCGTCTGGTGATCGTGCCGCGCTCCAACCGGGTGGATGTGGAGGGGCTGATGGCCCACCTGTTCGCCACCACGGATCTGGAGAAGAACTACCGGGTCAACCTCAACATCCTGGGTCTGGACAACCGGCCCCAGGTCAAAGACCTCAAGACCATCCTCACCGAGTGGCTGAGTTTTCGCCGTGAGACGGTGCGCCGCCGCCTGCAGTATCGCCTCGACAAGGTGCTGGCCCGCCTGCACATCCTCGAAGGTTTGCTCATCGCCTATCTCAACATCGACGAGGTGATCGAGATCATCCGCACCGAGGAGGAGCCGGGCCGGGTGATGATGGAGCGCTTCAACATCAGCGAAACCCAGGCCGAGGCGATCCTCGAGCTCAAACTGCGCCACCTGGCCAAGCTCGAAGAGTTCAAGCTGCGCGCCGAACAGAACGAACTGGCGGAAGAGCGCGACAAGCTGGAACTGATCCTGGGTTCCGAGCGCCGTCTCAGCACATTGCTGAAGAAAGAGATCCTGGCGGATGCCGAGAAGTACGGCGACGATCGCCGTACCCCGCTGGTGGAGCGCGCCACCGCCGTGGCCCTGACCGAGAAGGAGCTCACCCCGAGTGAGCCGGTGACCGTGATCCTCTCCGACAAGGGCTGGGTGCGCGCCGCCAAGGGTCACGACGTGGATGTGGAGGGCCTCTCCTACAAGGCGGGGGACGGTTATCTGGCCCACGCCCATGGCCGTAGCAACCAGCAGGCGGTGTTCCTCTCCACCCTGGGGAGAACCTACTCGCTGGAGGCTCACACTCTGCCGTCGGCCCGCAGTCAGGGCGAGCCGCTCACCGGCCGCTTCGCGCTGGGGGCCGGCGAAGAGGTACGCCATCTGGTGATGGGCAATGAAGGCGAGCCGTACCTCATCTGTTCCGACGCCGGTTACGGCTTCGTCTGCAAATATGACGACCTGATCGGTAAAAACAAGAACGGCAAGGCGCTGCTGACCGTGCCGGAAGGGGGCATCGTCATGGCGCCCCAGAGGATAGGCGCGCCGGACACGGATCTCTGCATGGCCATCTCCAACGAGGGGCGCATGCTGCTGTTCCCGCTCAATACCCTGCCGGTACTCGGCAAGGGCAAGGGCAACAAGCTCATCAGCATCCCGTCGGCGCGCGTCAAGGCGCGGGAGGAGTTTATGGTGATGGCCGCCGTCATCCCCCAGGGCCAGTCGGTCACCCTGTTTGCCGGCAAGCGCAAGCTCACCCTAAAACCAGCTGATCTTGACTACTACCGCGGCGAGCGCGGCCGCCGTGGCGCCAAACTGCCCCGCGGTTTGCAGCGGGTCGATCGCATCGAGATTGAACCCGTCGCCGGCGCCGAGCCGGCAGCCGGGGAAAATCAGGAAGGGTAATTTGTATGGAGATGGTATTTACCTGACAGTTGCCCACAAAAGGGAGTGGTCATACGGCTTCAAACCGGATAACAAAACGGTACCCCTACCGTGTTATCCGGAGTCACCGTATGACCACCAACGAGAAAGTAGCACGTCGTAAACTCAGCCTGCTAGAGCTCGCCAAAGAGCTCAATAACGTCAGCAAAGCCTGCAAGCTCATCGGCTACAGCCGCCAGCAGTTCTACGAGATTCGCCGTAACTACCAGACCTATGGGGCTGAGGGCTTGCTCGACAAACTCCCCGGCTGTAAAGGGGCGCATCCCAACCGGGTCGCTCCCGAGATTGAACAGGCTATCCTCGATTACTCTCTCACCAGACCAACCCATGGCCCGCTGCGGGTCGTGCAAGAACTGGCTTTGCAGGGTATCAACGTCAGTGCAGGCGGTGTGCGTGGCGTGTGGCAACGTCATGACTTGCTCTCTAAACACGACCGTTTGTTGCGCCTCGAGAAAACCCACCGGGAGCAGACCATTGAACTCAATGACGAGCAAATTCGCCTGTTAGAGCGCTTCAGCCCCGAGTTTCGCGAACGCCAGATTGAGGTCCACTACACCGGGGAACTGGTGGCGGTCGACACCTTCTTCGTCGGTGCACTCAAGGGGGTGGGCAAGGTGTATCTGCAAACCGTGCTCGATTGCTACAGCCGCCACGCCTGGGGACGGCTCTACACCAGCAAGCTGCCGGTGACGTCGGTCCATGTGCTCAACGAAACGGTGCTGCCGTTCTTCGAGGCTCATGAGGCACGGGTCTATACCATCCTGTCGGACAATGGGCGCGAGTTCTGCGGGCGCCCTGACCATCATCCCTACGAGCTGTTCCTGCAACTGGAGGGGATTGAGCACCGGACCACCAAGGTACGCAGGCCGCAGAGCAACGGCTTTATCGAGCGGCTACATCGCACCCTGCTGGATGAACACTTCCGTATCAAGGGGAGGACGACCTGGTATGAATCAGTGGAGCAGATGCAGACAGACCTGGACAGCTATCTGGATCACTACAACACCCAGCGGCCACATCAGGGCAGGATGATGGAGGGTCAAACCCCCTACAGCATGTTCAAAAAGGGTCTGAAATTGATACCGAAGGAAGTGCGCTCTAAAGTAGCGTAAACAAGACACCGGTTTGAGGCCGGTGTCAGGTGATAACTAGATCTGTACAGGTAATTAATAGAGAAGGGAGCGAATAAATCGCTCCCTTTTATAATTTATTTCTAGTAGTTAATGGATTCATAAATCCAACCTACAAAATTAAATCATGGCATGATCGCCTCAAACTCTGCTCTCTCAACAAAATATTGGTGAGCAGTCACATCGAATAAAATTTCAACTAGGATATATTCCTAGGTCGATAGGCTACGATATTAACCCCTCCTTTACCCTTATATCTTGTCATTTCGAATATATCTATTTTTGAAATTAGCTCTGGAGTTTTGCTTACTCCATAAGTTCGAGGGTCAAAATCTGGCTTTAACCTTTTTAGCAAGCCTCCCACTGGGGCTACATTTGCCCAATTTTCTGTATCATCCTCTTTATATTGAAGCCAACCCTGTAACAAAGCATCGATTATTTCCTGAGGAATTTTTTCGTTATCTGTAGAAGGTGAGACATTAACAAGACCGGTATGTATTATTGAAGGGATTGGTTCACCGAGGTTTTCTGTGAAAATAAAGTCATCACATGAGTTTCTAAATGATATAGGAGTTTTCTTTTCTCCAACGCCAAAAACATACATTTCTGATTCACGCAACCGAGATGCTAACTTTGTGAAGTCGCTATCTGAAGATATAATTGCAAAAGCATCGTATTTTTCTGCGTATAGTAAATCCATTGCATCAATGATTAATGATGAATCAGTTGAGTTTTTTCCAGTGGTGTACGCAAATTGTTGAATCGGTTGGATAGCTAACTCATTGAGGCTTGTTTTCCAATTTTTAAGATATTCACTTGACCAATCACCATAAGCTCTTTTGGTTATTACATGTCCATGTTTTGATATTTCATCAAGAATAAGTTTGATTTTCGAATACTGTGCATTGTCCGCGTCAATGAGAACAGCTATTTTTTTCTGATCATTTAAATCTTTCATGTGTAGCCTTTAATTCTAATTGAAGTTGGTAGGTTGGCTTAAATTGACGAAGCCCGACATCTGAAAACAAATTAATATTTTTGATAACTTATCAGAACCGAATGGTTCTTTTCGTGATCCGTGCTGAATTTTGCTACACGAAGGGATGCAGGTCTGCTTAGCCAAGCAAAATCAGACGTTCGCGAAAATAGGCTTCCACTGTCCTGTTGCAACCCCTCTTATCTCCCTTTTTTCCAATCACCACGGGGCCAATGGCGTGGACGATTACGCTTCGCTAATCGACCCTACTCGCCTCTGCTCGCTAAGCTTAAAGGGATCAGCACAGTGCCAGGAGGCCAATCATGGAGATCGACAAAGCCATCGGGCTGATCGAGGCCCACGGGGTCTTTCACGGGGATCACTACAGCTTCAACAGCGGCGAGTTCGTGCAGTGGTGCCAGGAGGATACCCACCAGACCCTCAGCCTGGAGCAGGCCAATCACGATCTGGCGCCCTTCTGCATCCGGGTCGGTTACGCCGAGCCGGTCCGGTCGTGGCGTTACTATCTTACCTGAGCTCACCCGAGGGGTGACGCAGAGGGCGGGACGAGCCGCGCGATGCGGTGAGTCAGTAACAAAGGAGCCGGCAAGGCTCCTTTCTTGTGATGGGCAGGGCGAAGGCGGGGAGTGGCCCTAGTTGTCGACGTTCCAGGCAATGGGCAGCTCAAGATCGAATATCAGCTGATCCCCGTCGAGGGTAAAGGCCAGGCTGGTCTGGTGCTGGTCGTATTCATCGATAAGACGGCAGCTCTCGGCGAAGTTGGATTCGTAGCTGAGGCGCGCACTGCCGCCGGTGTTAGCCCCGTCGAGTTCCACCCCCAGTACCCGCAGCGGGTCTTTCTGACTGAGCTTGACCCGGCTGTCCCCCACGTCCACCAGCCGCTCCAGCAGGGGGAAGAAGTCCTGCTTGTTCGCCTCGATGGCCCGAGTGATGGCCTGCTCCAGCTCGGCGCGGCTGGCAAGGGGGCCATCCAGCGTGTAGCGGGTCTGTATCCTCTCCTGGGTCATGCTCTCTACCTCTCTGGTGTTGCCGGCGGGGGCCTTAGTCCTGGCTGTGATGGGGCGCTCAGGCGGGAATGCGGCCATTGCGCACCAGGGCCCGGCGGATGTTCTTGCACATCTTGCCGAAGTTGTAGAGCTCGTCGAAGGTGGGCAGGATGCCGCGATCGATCTGATATTGCCAGTAGCAGAGGTCCGTATCCACCAGCTCCATCAGCTTCTTGGGGCAGCCGATGCAGGTGTTGTCAGGTCCGCACTTGAAGGTATCCGGCTGATAGAGCGGAAACTCCGCCTTCACGGCGTCGATGATCTGTTGCATCGCGGTGATCCTGTCGGGCTTTCTGCTCACGGCCTTGCTCCCCGGCTCTGGTATGGGGGAGTGATTATATCCCTGTCAAAAATGTGGCCAATGACGCTTACGGGGTAGTTTTCTGCCGAGATCGGTGTTCACGGCCAGGGCTTGTGTTGAAAACGGGGCGCTGGATAGCACAACGCCCGGCAAGCCGGGCGTTGGAATACGCAGAAGGGAAAGGCCCGTCATCAGAAGTCGTGGTAGAGGGGCCAGCCGAGCAGGGGATGCTTGAGACCGGCGCGCATCTCCATGTTGTCGAGCTTCTCCGGGGAGGCGTCCTCTTTTTGCAGCTGCTGGTACTGGCGCACAAACCCCAGGGTGTGCAGCAGGTTCGGCACGAAGCCCGGGCTCAGCTCCTGGCGCAGGGCCGCGGCCATGTCGGCGGGCAGCTCACTCAGCATCAGGGCGAGCTGGGTGGCCAGATGGTCGGTGTCGAACCAGGCCTCGTCGAGGGCAATCTCTCGCGCCAGTCGGCGTTTGAGATCCTGCTTCACCTTGAGGGGGGCGGCGCCGCTGCCCTTGCCGCAGAGGATGCGATAGAGCAGCGCCTCGGCCAACTTGTCCTCCATGGTGGGGTGGTCGCTCTCGCTGGCGAAGAAGTGCTGGTCGATCAGCCCCATCAGGCGGCTCTTGTTGTGCTCGGTCAGTGCCTTCTCGTACTCCTGCCACCCTTGCCACTCCTCAATGTCGGGGGGGCTCGAGATCTTGTCCAGCAGGCGCGCATCCACGTCACCGTAGAGGCTGTTGCCAGCCTGCTTGGGGCTGACGGTGATGAGCATGGACCAGCCCTTCTGGAACGGCTTGATGGGGCCTTCCGGCGCCAGCAAGAGCGCCAGCGCCTTGGCCGGATCCCGCTGGGAGAGCTCCTGCAACCCCAGGCTCACCACGCCGATGACGTCGTGGGCGGCCTGCTCCAGCAGGTGCATCTTGTACTTGTTGTAGTACTTGTCGGCGAATTTCAGGCTCATCAGCACCGCCTTGCCCTTGATGGCGGCGAGCTGCTGCTGACTCAAGAGTTCATTGTCGCGGCCAAAGCGCAGCACCTGGGTGAGATAGGGGCCCTGGTTGGCATCGCGAATGACTAACTGCATGAATGGGCTCCTTAATCCAGAAAGCTGAACATGTCGTCGACGTCGCCGTACTCGTCTTCCTCGACCTTGTTCTTCTCTTTGGCCTGCATCACCAGCTCGGCGGCAAACTTGTTGATAATGCCGTCCCAGGTGGAGTGCTCATTGCGCAGCAGCGACTTGATGGACTTCTCCACCTCGGGGGCCAGCTCGCGGATCAGCATCAAGAGGCTGCGCGGGTCGTCCAGGGCGTAGTCGTGGACATCCTCGCTCTGCTGGCGTTCGCTGTAGCGCAGGGACTCTTCGAGATCTTCCTCTTCGGCGTGCAGCACGTCGCGATAGCCTTCCTCCTCTTCATAGCGATCGCCGCGATAGAACTCGATAAAGGGGATGGCGAGGTAGAAGAGACCGGCCGGATCCTCGGCCACGCACTCGAGGATCTCCCGCTGCTTGGCTTCGCTCTCCTGGGTGCGGATCAGGTAGTTGAGGAAGTCGAAGGTGTGCTGTTGCAGCTCGTCGGCGTTGTTCTTGATCGCCTCTTCCCAGTAGAGGGGCTGCTGGCAGACGATGTCGCGGATCCGCTCCGGGGTCATCAGCTCGGAGATGATGGAGGGGAAGGAGATGTCGTGCTGGCCGTTGATCTGGGTCAGGGTAACGATATCAATATTTTCAATGACTTCCGCCAGCTGGTCGTCAGACATGGTCTTGGCGATCAGCTCGAACTTCTCGCTGGCCTGCTTCGGCTCGATGACGGCCAGCTCTTTGATCTCGATGGCGGTAATTTCTATCAGACTGTTGCTCATGCCTTGCCCCAATTAGAAACGGACTTCGTCGTACATATCCTGCTCGCCCTGGTCGTCGCCATAGCGATCGCGGCGGCCGCCGCCGTGGTAGTCGGCGTCGGCATCTTCCCCGTCATCTTCTTCCTCGTCGCGCAGCTCGTAGTCGTCATCGGCACGGTGGCTGCCGCGCGGCAGCGGGTTGTCGAGCAGGAACAGCACGGCGCAGGCTTCCATCAGCTGATCTTCGCTCTGGGCCCGCACCGCCTTGACCAGCGGCAGGGCGGCGTTGTTGAAGCCGACGCTCACCTTGAACTCGTCCCAGGAGGGCTGCTCGCCGCTGGCGAGCCACTTGTTCCACTGCCCCTTGGCCTTGGCCGGGAACTGCACCCGGCCATAGAGGGCGAGCGGCAGGTATTCGGGCATGAACTCCAGCATGCTCATGTCGGCCAGCAGCAGGGCCTTCATCTGGTCGGTGAACTGCTCGAGCCCCTTGGGGTCGTCCTGATCCCGGTAGGATTCGATGTTCTCGCTGGCATCGCTTTGCAGGGCCTTGAGCCGTGCCTGGTCCCATTTTTTTTGCATAGTTGCTCTTCTTGCCTGGTGGCTCAGGGGTAGAACTGGTCCCACATCTCCTGCATGGCAGCAGCAGGATCGGTCACGATGACGTTGTTGAAATCCTTGATAAAGGCGGCCCGCTGTTTCGGATCGGACAGCACTTCATAAGCCTGCTTTACCTGGTGCAGCCGGGCGGCTGCCTGCTCTTTCTCTTCTTCGCTCGCCCCGTGCAGCTTGTCGGGGTGGTACTGGTTCGACAGCCGTCGATAGGCTTTTTTGATGTCGTTTTCACTGGCATTGGACTTGACGCCCAACACCCGGAAGTAGTTGTTCATGACGGATCCTGCCTCACTGGCATGGTGGAATTCATCCTGTGTCGACCTGGTGGCGGAACGTCGGCAAACCAGGCTCGGCAAAAACCGGAGATTTTAACGGAAAGCCGGCGCCTCTGCCATGAAAGTGCGGTCTTTCTGTACGAAAAGAGCGGGCGGTGCGAGATGGCGGCGGGGCTACACTGGCAGAGGGGGGCGGCAGGCCCCGGCGTTGCCCGGCCCCCTCTTGTCCGAACCATCCGGATTCTGCCGTCACAAGGAGTCATCGCCATGGTCAAGTCCGCGTTTTTCGTGCTCGCGCTGGCAGGCAGTGGCGCCTCTGCCAGCGACATATTGCCCGCCTCGCCGCTGATGGGGGATGTCACCAGGGCCCAGTTCATGGAGCGCGCCGCCCAGCGCTTCGCCTTGCAGGACAAGAACGGTGACGGCGTGCTGTCGGTTGCCGAGAAAGAGGCCAACCTGGCAAAGCTGGCTGGCGTGATGCAACAGGCTGGCAAGCCGGTCCCGGAGCGGATGAGCCAGCTCAAGCCGTCGCGGGAGACCACCGGGGCCCAGTTCATGGCGCGGCAGGAGGCGCTCTTCTCTCGCCTGGACAAGAACGGTGACGGGGTGATCGGGGAGTCTGAGCGTCTCGACATCAAGGCCAATCTGGAGAAGCGGGCGATGGAGGCCGCCCAATAGGGCGGGTTGTCAGCCCTCCGATGAAAAAGAGCCCGGTAGCGATACCGGGCTCTTTGCATCTCTGGCATGAAGGGGGGCTACCAGCTTGCCCAGAGCAGCCGCAACCTGAGCCCCCAGGCGCTGCTCCAGCCGGTGGTGCTGCTCACCAGAGCCCCATCCTTGATGACGAGGAAGGTCGGCGTCACCCCCACCTGCCAGCGGGCGGCCAGATCCCCGGACTCGTCGTTGTGGGTGGGGAAGGTCAGCCCCTTCTTCGCCATCCCGGCGCGCAACTGGTCATCGCTGCCGGAGCGCAGTGCCACCGTCAGCACATTTTCACCCTCCTGCCAGAGCTGCTCCACCGTGGGAGTGGTGAAGCGGCACACCCCGCACCAGCTGGCCCAGTAGTAGACCAGCAGGGGCTTGCCGCGGCTCTGCTCGGTCAGAGTGGTGGTGGTGCCGTCCTGCAGGGTGAAGGGGGCCTCCATGGCCCCCGCCGGCAGCGTGGGGCTGCGCCACAGATCCACCAGGGTGGTGATGACAAGCGCCATCAGCAGCAGCCAGAGCGCCTCCTTGCCCCAGCGGCGCCAGCGGGGGGCCTTTATGCCTGCATCCTCGGCCATGGCTTAGCTCCGCTTGGCCAGCTCGGCTTTGACCAGCTGCTCCAGCTCGTCATAGGGAATGGCACCTGGCACCAGCTGGTTGCCGATAAGGGTCGCCGGGGTGCCTTGCACGCCGAGCAGGGTGCCGATGCGCAGGCTGTTGCGCAGCTCTTCGGTGGCCTTGCCTGCGGGCTTGAGGGTCAGGTTGTCGGTGGCGGCCAGCGCCTTGTTGATGTCCGTCTCGGTCAGCATCCCCTGCTTGCTCATGAGCTTGTCGTGCAGGGGGAGGAAGCGGGCAGGATCCTGTTGCCACAGGGTCAGGCTGTACTGGGCCGCCTTGGCGGAGGTCTGCCCCTTGAACGGCAGCAGCTTGATCACCAGCCCCAGATCGTCGGGATAGGCCTCGAGCAGCCGGGTCAGCTGGGGATCGAACTGCTTGCAGTAGGGGCAGTTGTAATCGGTGAACAGCACCAGGGTCAGCTTGGGGTGCTTGGCCCCGAGGCGCGGGCTGGTGGCGCTGTTGAACAGCACCTCCTGGTTGCCCTTGATGAAGTCGCCGAGCTGGGCCTGCTGGGTCGCGGCGTTCTGCTTCTCCCAGGACTCAGCGGCCTCGTCCAGGATCTTCGGGTTCTGCACCAGAGTCTCACGAATGAGCTCCTTGATGCGGGCCTCCTGCTCCGGGGTGAAGGGGGCGGCGTGCAGCAATGGGGCGCTCAGGCCGCCGGCAACCAGGGCGGTACACAGGGTCAGGGTACGCAGGTTCATGGCATTCTCCTTAGAAATGGGGGCCGGGCTGGACGAGGCCGGCCTTGTTCAAGACGTCGAGCAGCGCTGCCTTGTCCAGCAGGGGGGAGAGGGTCTCCCCCCGGGGCAGGCCGGGCCCGTAGATCTGGTTGAAGGGGACGGCGGCGGCGCCGCGCTGGCGCAGGAAGGCGGCGATGGCATCACTCGGCCTGCTCCAGTCGCCGCGCAGGGCCACCACGTCCGGGGCGGACAGGGCCTCCTGCACCTCGCCCTGCAGCAGCACGTTGTATTTATTGGCCTTGCAGGTGACGCACCAGTCGGCGGTGACATCCACGAAGACCCGCTGGTGCCGAGCCAGGGCGTCGGCGATGGCCTGTTCGGAGAGGGGCTGCCAGGCGACTCTGTCTATGCTGCCCGACCCCTGCGCCGTGAGGGCGCCCCCCAGCAGCAGGGCGCCGCCGATGAGTGCCGAGAGGGAGAGGGCCAGCGTGAAACCACACAGACCATAACGCCAGAGGATGCCCATCAGCAGCACCAGCACCATGGCGGCCATCAGCCAGCCGGTGGCCGTGCTGCCCAGATGGTTGCCAAGCAGGCTCGCCAGCCAGAGGCTGGAGCCCAGCATCATCAGGCCGAGCAGGATGCGCAGTCGCCCCATCCAGCGCCCCGGTTTGGGCAGCCAGAGGGCAAGGCGCGGCAGGGCCGCCACCAGCAGCCAGGGCAGGCTCATGCCAAGGCCGAGGGCCGTGAAGATGAGCCAGAGCTGGCCGAGGGGCGCCGCCAGTGCAAAGGCCACCGCGGTGCCGAGGAAGGGGGCCGAGCAGGGGGTCGCGAGCAGGGTGGCGAAGCTCCCCTGCAGGAAGTGACCGCCGAGCCCCTTGCCGCCGCGGGTGGCGAGGCGAGTGTTGAGATTGCTGGGCAACCTTATCTCGAACAAGCCCAGCAGGTTGGCGCAAAACAGCAGGGTCACCGCCACCATGAAGCCGATGAAACCGGCGCTCTGGAACTGGATCCCCCAGCCGACGGCTCCCTGAGTCGCGCGCAGCAGGCTGCTCATGGCTGCCAGCACCCAGAAGGAGGTGATTATCCCGGCGCTGGCGGCGAGGAACTGCTTGCGCACGCCTCCTTGTTCGCGCCCCTGCTGCTGCAACACGGTGCCGAGTTTCAGGGCCAGCACCGGCAGCACGCAGGGCATCAGGTTGAGGATGAGACCGCCGAGCAGCGCCGCCCCCAGCAGCCAGATGAGAGGCTGGCCTGGGGCTGGCAAGGTGAGGGGCCCGGCGATGGTGGCGCGGGTCTGCCAGGCCTGCTCGCCGCTGGTGAGCAGCAGGCCGAGGGATTGACCACGCAAGTCAGGGGCATCCCCCTGCCAGCCGTCGCTGACCGGCACCCGGGCAATCAGGGTGGTGCCGTTCACCTCGAGCGCGGGCTTGCCGAACTCGGCCCCCTCCAGCGCATCGATGAAGAGCGCAGGCTCCTGCCACCCCTCGACCCGCTCGGCCCGCAGTTGCAGCAGGTTGTGCTGGTAGCCGAGCTCGACCCGGGTGTCGGCGGGCAGCGTCTGTGGCAGGGTGCTCATGGCCCGGGCCCAGGCGAAGTCGAAACCGGCCGGCGCCTGCCCATCCGCCGCCAGGGTGAAGGGGTAGTCGGTCAGGATGCAGACATTGCTGCAGGTGGAGAGGCGCAAGGTGCCCTTGAGCGGCTGCCCGGCCGGGTAGCCCAGGCTCAGGGGGAAGCGTACCTGCTCCTGATAGCCCTGGGTGTTGAGCCCGGCCACCTCGAAGGGACGCGGCGTGGGCCAGTGCCACTGGAAGTCGCCGACCGGCTCATCCCACAGGATCTGGGGCGCTATGCCCCCTTCACCCGGGCTGTGCCAGTAGGTCTTCCAGCCTGACTCCAGCTGGACATCGAGCAGGATGCGGGTCTGATCCGGGACGCTGCGGTCGGCTTGCAGCCTGACCTTGGCGTGACTGTTCTGGGGGCGGGTGAGCCACCCCGTATCGCTGGCCAATCCGCTGGATTGCCACAGCAGGCTGCCCAGTAGCAGGGCCGCCTTGAAGAGATTCGACATGTGTTGGGTCTCGCAAAAAAATGAGTGACAGCAGGCTGAAAAAGCGCGGCTGAACTTATTCCCGCCAGACGCAGAGGGTGAGGTGCAGTCGCCGCTCTGGCGGCGAGACATTGATGGGGGGAGGCAGTGCCGGCGCGCGCCGTGACAGGGGCACCAGCAGGGCAATCACGAAGGCGATGGCGAAGAAGAGTTGCTCCACGCACAGCAGACTGGCGGCGCTCAGCCATTTGCCGTTGAGCTGGCAGCTATTGGGCTGCACACTGGCGGGCGTGCCCTTGTCGGCCTGGTCGTCGGCTGAGGCGAACTGGGGCAGGGTCTGGCAACTCACGGCGTGATCGAGCAGGGCGAGGCGGGCCAGCGGCTGGGCCGCGCAATTGAGCACCAGCAGGCAGACCAGCAGCAGGAGTCGTGTCGCCGCGCGTTGTTGCAAAACCATGTTCGCCCCGTTCATCAAGATGGCCACATCCTAGCGGGCAATGGCGGGTGGGGCAAGCCGGGGTGACCGGTGGCGTCCGGGGCTGGTCGGTTCTGTCTGGCGAACGCTTGTTCGCTAAAAGGGGGACCAGTATACTGCGCCGAGTCAAATTCCGAGGTGTTCGATGCTCAAACTTGCCCGTGTGCTGCTGCTGGCACTGCTGCTCGTCTTCTGGTTCCTGTTCGGCCTGTTGCTTTGTCTGGTGCGCCCGCGCCACCCGAACAACGTCTATGTCTTCGCCCGCATGTATCATGCGGTCTGCCCGCTGATCGGCCTCAAGGTCCGGGTGACGGTGGCCGACGAGGTCAAATCGGTGGGGCCTGCGGTCTACGTCTGCAATCACCAGAGCAACTACGACATCTTCACCGTGACCGGCGCCGTGCAGCCCGGCGTGGTGGCGGTGGGCAAGAAGAGCCTGCTGTGGCTCCCCTTCTTCGGTCTCATCTTCTGGCTCTCCGGCAACGTGCTGATCGACCGCTCCAACCGCTCCCGCGCCATCGGCACCATCGGCCAGGTGGTGGATCGCATCAAGCATCGCGGCACCTCCATCTGGATGTTCCCGGAGGGGACCCGCTCCCAGGGGCGTGGTCTGCTGCCGTTCAAGGCGGGGGCCTTCCACACTGCCGTCCAGGCCGAGGTGCCGGTGGTGCCCATCGTCTGCTCCAGCTACTTCGGTCAGGTCGATCTCAACCGCTGGGACAACGGCGAGGTGCTGCTGGAAGTGATGGCCCCGGTGTGCAGCAAGGAGCACGGCGCCGCCGGCATCCGCGAGCTCTCCGACACCTGCCGGGAGAAGATGGAAGCCAAGCTGGCGGAGCTGGATGGCAAGCTTGGCCATCGGCCGGCGGCCTGAGCCCGGTTGCAGAGAAGAGAGGGAGCCGCTGGCTCCCTTTTTTATTGGTGAAAATCACCATCTTGTTGGTTTTTTTCACCACATTGTATCCAATGGACATCCATTGTTAACTTTCATCTAATTGTAAATAAAGGAAAAAATATTCTGGCACGGCTCTTGTAATGTCATGGGAAGAGAGTGACACCCCATCAACAAGGAGCCAGACCATGAGCGTATTCAGCCGCCTGACCGACGTGATCAATGCCAACCTGCACAGCCTGCTCGACAAGAGCGAAGAGCCGGAGAAGATGCTGCGGCTGATGATCGAGGAGATGGAGCAGGTCCAGGTCGAGATGAGAACCCAGGCCGCCCGCGTCATCGCCGAACAGAAACAGTTGGAGCGCCATCAGCAGGCGCTGCGCAACCAGATCCAGGAGTGGGCAGCCAAGGCCGAACTCGCCATCCAGAAGGGCCGCGAAGATCTGGCCCGTGCCGCCCTCACCGAGAAGCTGGCGGAGATGAAGCAGTGCGAGCGGCTGGAAGAGGACAAGGCGCGGGTGGCCGAAGTGCTGGCCCAGCTCACCGCCGACAGCGAGCGACTGGCGGCCAAGCTGACCGAGGCGCGGGAGAAGCAGAAGATGCTGACCCTGCGCGAACAGACCGCCCACAGCCGCATCCGCGCCCGTGCCCAGGTGGACAACCAGCGCATGCACGAGCTGGTGGCCCGCTTCGACGGCTTCCAGAACCGTGTCGATCAGCTGGAGGCCCAGCTGGAGGCGGCGACCCTGGGGCAGAATCCGTCCCTCGAGGCCCAGTTCCGCGAGCTGGAGCTGAACGACGAGATTGAGCGGGAACTGGCCCGGCTCAAGGGTCAGAAGGTGGAGGCATAACATGACACCCTGGCCCAAGGATCTCGCCCATCGCAAGCTGACCGGGGTCTGCGCCGGTCTTGCCAGAGGGCTGGGGGTGTCCAGAGTGACGGTGCGGGTGGTGGCCCTGCTCGCCCTGATCCTGATGCCGCCGCTGGCCCTGGCGCTCTATCTGGTGGGGGTGCTCGTCATGCCTCCCCGCCGTGAACTTCAACGCTGGCTGGGGTGATCTCCGGATCGCCCCGTCGGCAAGTGCAAGCCCGTGAGGAGCACAACATGCTGGAATTTATCGTCTTGATCCTGGTGCTGATCGGCATGGCGCTGACCGGATTCACCGTGCTGGCCATGCTGCTGGTGAGCGGGGTCTTCGTGCTGTTTGGCGCCCTGGCCGGCATGTTTGCCCTCATCATCAAGCTGGCGCCCTGGTTGCTGGTGGTGCTGGTGGTGTGCTGGCTCCTCAGCAACAGGCGCAAGCAGTCGAACACCTACCGTTAAGCCTCCCTGATTTCGCATCCTTCCTTGGCCACTGCTTGCAGTGGCCCTTTTTATGGGGGCGACACAGGGTCGGTGTGCGGGTTGGCAAGCCAGGAAAGGCTCCAGCCGTGCCACAGCGCCGGCTCGTGTACCAGGCGCTCCTTGAACGCCTTGCTCTGCTGCTTGAGGCGGTACTCGAGGCGCAGCGCCTCGCGTTGGCTGGGGACCTCCTGCTGCCATACCAGGGAGAGGGGCCCCTTGCCGCGCAGGGCTCTGGCCCCCTTGCCGCTCTGGTGCTGACGCAGTCGCCGCTCGGGATCCGTGCTGATCCCCGCATAGAGTGCCCCGGTGCCGGTGCGCACCAGATAGACAAACCAGCGGGAGGGAGTGGTGGTGGCGAGGGTCACGAGGTGCGCCACCTGGCCCGCTGGCGCCCAAGCCGGTGCAGGGGCAGCAGGCTCACCAGCAGGCCGGCCCAGACGAAGGCAAAGCCCACGGATTTCACCGGATCCGGGATCTCGCCAAACCAGAAGAGGGCGAGCAGGAAGGCGAGGCTCGGCTCTATGTATTGCAACAGCCCCACCGTGCTCATGGGCGTGCGCGCCACTGCATAGCAGAACAGCCCCACCGGCAGCAGGGTGGCGGGGGCGCTGCCCATCAGCAGCAGTCGCTCGGTCCAGTCACCGGCCATAAACTGGCTGGTGCCCTGCAAGGTCAGCCAGCCGATGATGAGAAGGGCGATGGGCAACTGCACCAGGGACTCCAGATAGAGGCTGGTACCGGCGTCCAGTCTCACCTTCTTCTTAATGAGGCCGTAGAGGGCGAAGTTGGCCCCCATCACGAGGGAGAACCAGGGCAGTTGGCCGTAGGAGAAGAGCATGTAGGCGAGCCCCGCCAGGGCGAGCGCCACCGCCAGGTGTTTTTGCGGGGTGAGCTTCTCTTTGAGGAAGAGCACCGCAAAAGCGATGTTGAAGAGCGGGGTCATGAAGAAGGCGAGGCTGGTGGCCAGCACCTGGCCCGTGGTCAGGCACCAGGTGAACATGCACCAGCTGATGGACATCACGGGGCCCGCCAGCAGCACGAGGCCGAGCTGCCGGGGATCGCCGCGCAGGGCCCCCCAGGGCACCCGCTGGCCGAGGAGCAGAAGCAGGCCTCCCAGCAGCACCACGGACCAGAGCACCCGGTGGGAAAGCAGTTCCCACATGTTGATCTCGGGCATGAACTGGTAATAGAGGGGCAGCATGCCCCACAGCACGAATGAGAGGGCCGCGCTGCCGGTGCCCATCCAGTTCTTCATCTCTCTCCGTTTATTAAACTAAACAATGGCGGCTGCATGATAAGTATCCGCCGCCCCTTTCACAAGCGGGAGCGGGGAGAAAACTCTGGTACTATCGGGCCCATGAACCGACTCGATCCCCTGTTTGAACAGATCCGGGCCTGCCGCCTGTGCGAGGCCCACCTGCCGCTCGGCCCAAGGCCGGTGATCCGCGGCAACGAGCGCGCCCGTCTGCTCATCATCGGCCAGGCCCCCGGCACCCGGGTACACGCCAGCGGCATCCCCTGGGATGATCCCTCCGGCGATCGGCTGCGCTTGTGGCTCGGGGTGGACAAGGCCACCTTTTACGATGAATCCCGCATCGCCATCATGCCCATGGGGCTCTGTTACCCGGGCAGGGGCAAGTCGGGGGATCTGCCGCCGCGCCCGGAATGTGCCCCCACCTGGCACGACAAGGTACTGATGCTGCTGCCCAACATCGAGCTGACTCTGCTCATCGGCCAGTATGCGCAGGCTTACTACCTGAGGGCGGCGGCGAAAGGATCGCTCACCGAGACGGTGCGACACTGGGCGGACTATGGCCCGGCCTGGTTGCCGCTGCCGCACCCGTCCCCGCGCAACACCCTCTGGCTCAGGAAGAACCCCTGGTTCGAGCAGGCAGTGATCCCCCATCTGCAGCAGAGGGTCGCCCCCCTGCTTGACCCGGCAGGCTAGAGCGCCGGCTCGGCCTGGGGCTTGGGCTTGCTGCGGGCCATGGCGACCAGCGGCAGTATGATGCACAGGCACCCCAACAGCAGCGGCAGCCCCGGCTGTTCGTCAAACAGCCAGACCCCGATGGCGACCGCCATCAGCAGCCCGGTGTACTCCGCCGAGGCGATCTTGCTCGCCTCCGCCTTGCGATAGGCCATCACGCACAGCCCCGCGTAGACCATGATGAGCGCCGAGGAGCCGAAGGCGGGCCACCACATCTGCCATTGCCACTCGCCCCCTTCCCACCAGGCCAGCGCCAGGATGAAGGGCATGCTCAGCACATTGGTGAAAAACAGGGTCTGGGCGATGGGCTGCTGGAGCGGGATGCGCTTGATCAGCAGGTTGTTGACCGCCAGGGAGAGCGCCACCCCGAGCGCCGCCAGGGCGGCCCAGTTTACCTCGGTCGGGCGCAGCACGATGAGCACTCCGACGAAGCCGAGCAGCGCCGTCAGCACCTTCTGGCGCGAGAGTGCCTCCCCCGCCAGCCAGACCGCGAGCGGCACCATCAGCAGCGGGGCGGCATAGAAGAGGGCGTTGGCGGTGGCGAGCGGCAGCCGGGTGAGGGCGACCACCATCAGGCAGACACCGACGGCCCAGATATGGGCCCGCAGCAGGTGCCACTTGAGGGCTACCGGCGGGTTGCGCCGCCAGGACCAGAGCAGCCAGGGGGCGAGCAGCAGGGCCGCGGAGAGCTGGCGGAAAAAGACAAACTGGAAGATGGGCTGGTCCGGCTCCAGCACCTTGACCAGGGCATCGGAGAAGACCGCCACCATGTTGCCGAGCACCAGATAGAGGATGCCTATTCCGACTGCATTCATACCACCTCCAGATTCAGATGAGGGGAGGGTAGCCCGCGGCCTGTTATCCAGTAAAATGATAAAAAATCATCACGCATGAGAAATTTGGATAATGAAGCTGCCCCCCCTGCGCGCCGTTCAATATTTCGAGGTGGTTGCCCGCCTGCTGAGTTTTTCCCGCGCCGCCCTGGAGCTCAATGTCAGCCAGAGTGCGGTCAGTCACCAGATCCGTCTGCTGGAGGATTTTCTGGGGGAGCGGCTGCTGCTGCGCCAGGGGCGGCTGCTCTCCCTGACGCCCCAGGGGGAGATCTATTTCGAGGGGATCGCCGCCGGGCTGGTCCAGATTGCCCAGAGCAGCGAGCAGTTGCGCGGTGGCGGCGAGATGCGGGTGCGGCTCGCGGTCTACAGCTCCTTTGCGGTGAAGTGGCTGATCCCGCGCCTGGCCGGGCTGCGCCAGCTCTATCCCGAGCTGGATCTCAGCCTGGAGATGGTGGCGGAAGATCCCGAGCTCTCCGACAGGGTGGCGGACGGTTTCATCACCGTCTCCCCCGAAGGGCCGGGTTACATGCACGATCTGCTCTATCGGGAGCGGCTGATGCCGGTGTGCAGTCGCCGGATGTGGCAGCAGGTGGAAGGGGAGTGGCCCGCCACCCTGTGGCAGTTGCCGCTGCTCTCCATCCAGGCTATCTACCGCGAGAAGGGGGAAGATTGGCGGCGCTGGGCCGAAATGGGGGGGCTGACCATTCCCCCCGAGGCGAGGGTGCACCATTTCAGCCATATCCTGCTCGCGCTGGAGGCGGCGAACTGGGACCAGGGAATGGCGCTCATCAATGACTACATGTTGCAGCCGGAAGATCCGCGTCTGGTGCGGCTGCCCCTGCACGCCCTCGAGACCGGCGACAATTTCTATTTCGTCTTCAAGCGCTCGCGCGCCCATGAACCCGCCATCAGCCGGTTGCGTCAGTGGCTGTGGCAGGAGTCGCAGGCGAGCCTGAGACCCGGGGAAAACGAGCCTCTCAGGCGCGTCTGAACGGGCTGGGCGCCCTATGCAGAATGGACGGCACAGCCCACGACGCAGGAGTCTGATTCGGGAGGCCTGATGGCACTGGCGAGACCAGGGCCATCAGGAGCGGGTCAGGTGCGCTTGAACTGGCTCAGTACAAAGAGGGTGGTGGCGCAGACTACGACCGAGGGACCGGCCGGGGTGTCCTGATACGAGGAGAGGGCAAGGCCCCCCAGCACGGCGAGACAGCCTGTCAGGGCGGCAAAGCCGGCCATCTGCTCCGGAGTCTGGCTGAAGCGGCGGGCGGTGGCGGCGGGAATGATCAGCAAGGAGGTGATGATGAGCGCCCCGACGAACTTCATGGCCACGGCGATGACCAGGCCTATCAGCAACATCAGCACGCAGCGCAGCACATCCACCCGCACCCCTTCCACCCGGGCCAGCTCTTCCGAGATGGTCATGGAGAGCAGGGGGTCCCAGAGCCGCCACAGGGTGAGCAGCACCAGGGCGCCGCCGCCGTAGATCCAGAGCAGGTCCATGGGCTGCACCGAGAGCAGGTCGCCAAACAGGTAGGCCATCAGATCCACCCGCACGTTGTCCATGAAGCTCAGGGTGACCAGACCCAGCGACAGGGCGCTGTGGGCCAGAATGCCGAGCAGGGTGTCGGTGGCCACCTGCTGGTTGCGGCTCATGATGACCAGCAGCATCGCCATGGCGAGGCAGCAGACCACGACCGCCAGGGTGAGGTCCACCTGCAGCAGGATGCCGAGGGCGATGCCGAAGAGGCAGGCATGGGAGAGGGTGTCGCCAAAATAGGCCATCTTGCGCCACACCACGAAGCTGCCAAGCGGCCCGGCCAGCAGGGCGATGCCGAGTCCGGCCGCGAGGGCGTATAACAGAAAGCTGTCCACGTGAAGATCCTAGTTGTTGCGAGAGGGCAGGCGGATGACGGGAGCCTGCGGTTCATGATGATGGTGTTCACCATCGCAGCGGTGATGGTGGGTATAGACCGCCAGCACCTCCCGCTCCGGCCGCCCGAACAGGCGGGCAAATTCCGGGTGGCGGGCCACGCTCTGTGGCTCGCCGTGGCAGCAGACGTGGCGATTGAGGCAGATCACCTCGTGAGTGCTGGCCATCACCAGGTGCAGATCGTGGGAGACCATCAGCACGGCGCAGTGGAACTCGGCGGCCAGCTGGCTGATGAGGGCATAGAGCTCGATCTGTCCCGTGATATCTACCCCTTGCACCGGTTCGTCCAGCACCAGCAGCTCGGGTTTGACCAGCAGGGCGCGGGCCAGCAGCACCCGCTGCATCTCGCCACCGGAGAGCTTTTGCATCCGGTTGTCCAGCAGATCCTGGGCACCGACCCGATTGAGCGCCTCCTCGATGGAGAGGCGGCTGTTCTTGCCAAGTTGCAGGAAGCGGCGCACCGTCAGGGGGAGGGTGGGGTCCAGATAGAGGCGCTGGGGTACATAGCCGACTCGCAGATCGCGGCGGCGGACGATGTCCCCCGAATCTGGGCGGAGCAAGCCCAGCACCAGCTTGCTCAGAGTGCTCTTGCCCGCCCCGTTGGGGCCGACCAGGGTGGTGATTTTGCCTTTGTTCAGGGTAAAGGAGACCTTGTCGAGCACGAGTCGTCCGTCAAATGAGAGACAGACCTCTTTCAGCTCCACCAGTTGGGTCATGACAGCTCCGGGGTTTACAGCCTGTGAGAGTTATAATATAACAGCGACGTTGGTTTGTTATATTATCACACACATATTCCCTGACGAGACCTCTATGCGAATTCTTGCTCTGATCACTGCCCTGATGGCGGTGAGTCTGCCTGTCCGTGCCCTCGAGGTGCTGACCACCATCAAACCCCTGGGCTTCATCGCGGCGGCGATCACCGATGGCGTGAGCGAGCCCGGGGTGCTGCTGCCCACCGGCGCGTCGCCCCACGATTTTTCCCTGCGCCCTTCCGATATTCGCAGCATCAACGAGGCCGATCTGGTTGTGTGGGTCGGTCCCGAGCTGGAAGGCTTCATGGCCAAACCCCTGGCCCAGCATCCTCATGTATTGACCCTGACCCAGGTTCCCGGCATGCCGCTGTACAACTATGCGACCCAGGGGGAACATGACGATCATCACCATGATGACAAGGATCATGACCATGCCGCCCACGACCACGGCTCGCACGACGAGGGCCATGAAGGGCACCACCACGAAGGGGTGGATCCCCACATCTGGCTGGGTCCAACCCAGGCCAAGGTGATTGCCAAGGCGATTGCGACCGAACTGGGCAAGCTGGATCCTGCCAACCAGGCGCGCTATGCCGCCAATCTCGCGGCCTTCGAAGGCAAGGTTGACGCCCTGGACAAGGTGATCGCCGTGCAGATGAAGGCGGTGGATCAGAAGGGCTACTTCGTATTCCACGAAGCCTATGGATACTGGGAGCGTCACTACGGCATGAGCTCCAAGGGACACTTCACCGTGAGCCCGGAGCGTCGCCCGGGAGCCAAGACGCTGATTGACATCCGCAAGGCGCTGGAAGAGAAAAAGGCGAGCTGCATCTACGCCGAGCCGCAGTTCTCCCCGGCGGTGATCGAGTCGGTTGCCCGCAATACCGGGGCCAAGGTGCTGCTGCTGGACGAAGTCGGCGAGCAGGTGCCGCTCGGTCCGGACGGTTATCCGCAATTCATGCAGCAATTGGCGGACGCCTTCGCCCAGTGCCGCTAGGCCTTGCCCGACATTGACGATAGAGGCGGCGCGGCCAACTATACTGACCTCCAGCATCTGATATGGAGTGTCAGTCATGAAATGGTTGCTCGTCTCTGTATGCACGCTGACCCTGCTGGGATCCGGCATACAGGCATCCGGTCTTTCCGAACACATCGCCAGCCCGGAACTCAGGGCAAAAATGCAGGCGGTCTATGGCGCCAGAGCGATCCAGCGGTCCGAGGCCTTCTCTCGTCTGCTGACGCCAAGGGCCGGAACGACGGACCAGCAGAAGCTGGAGCTGGTGAATAACTACTTCAACAACCTGACCTACAGCGAGGATCCCAGACTGTGGGGGGATGATGATTATTGGGCCAATCCGCTGGAGTTCATCGGGGCGAGAGGAGGGGATTGCGAGGACTACAGCATCGCCAAGTACTACACCCTGATGGAGCTGGGGGTCGACGAGAAGAAGCTGCGGCTGGCCTATGTGAAGGCAATTCGTTACAACCAGTTCCACATGGTGACGTTGTACTTCCCGACCATCAAGTCAGATCCCCTGGTGCTGGACAACATCAATGGCCGCATCCTGCCGGGGAGCAAGCGCAATGATCTGCAGCCGGTTTACAGTTTCGATGCCAAAAGCATCTGGATCATGAAATCTCGTCGCGAGGGAACCCTGGCGGGGAGCGCCGATCGCCTGGCCCAGTGGACCTCAATGCAGAGCCGCTTCTCCAGCGAGCATTTGCGCTCCCCCCGTCGCCAGCTATAACTTGTCCGCCGCCTTCAACTCCTCGAAATATTTTGCCGCGCCCGGATGCTGTTCGACACTCAGCACCGGGCCAATCTTGTTGCGCGCCTTGTGAAACAGGTTCGCATAGCCATAGGTCTGTTCGTTGAAACTGGTTTGCTGGCTCAGCATGGCCCGGGTCAGCCGATAGACCTCGTCATCCGGGGTGGCGGCATTGGTCACCAGGGTGGCCGCGATGGCGAAGGTCGGGGTTGCCTTGAGGTTGCCCGGGTAGATGCGTGCCGGCACCTGGCTGCGCTGATAATACCTGACCCCCTTGAGCAGCTGGTCCCTGACGGGCCCCTCGATCGCCAGGAAGCGCACGTCGCAGCGCTTGGCGGTGTCGAGCACGATACGGTTGGGATGACCCATGACGAGGCCATAGGCATCGATCTGTTTATTGCACAACGCTTCGGAGAGATTGGCGACGCTCTTCAAATCAAGATCCTGCTCCTTTGCACCCAAAACATTGAACAGGGCCAATGCCGTTTGACGAGTCCCTGAACTCTTCAGGCCCATGTCGATGGGGGCCAGCTTGAGCTGCTCCAGGGTGGTGATATCCCCATCGGCTCGCACCACTATGGTGAAAGGTTCGGCGTGGGTGGCAAAGAGCGCTCTCAGCTCGCGTTGTGGTTGGGCAACGAAAGGCCCCGTGCCCTGGCTGGCCTGATAGAGCCAGTCTGACTGGACGAGGGCATAGGGGACCTCTCCCGCTTTCAGCTGGCGGAGATTTTCGATGGACCCGGAGCTGGCCTGCAGTTTGCAGGGCATCGTGGGGTCACTTTTTTTGGCCAGTCTGCAGAACTCCTTGATGACCTGGTAATAGATGCCTTGCTCCCTCCCGGTGCCTATGGTCATGGTGGTCGCGTGCAGGGTCGGTTGCCACAGCAGGGCAAGCAGCAGCAGCGGGATCCTCATGATGCATTCTCCTGAGTGGCATAACCATCGATGCCCCAACTGCGCAGCATGTCTACATCGCTCACGTCGCCGGCTTCCGCCAGCAAGGTGTAGCCGGAAGCATGGAGGCATTGGGAGAGCAGGTTCCAATAAAGGGGGGACTGGGTGAGCTGGCAACTGATGAAGACGGGTCTGATGGGGTCGAGCCTGGCCAGATTGTCGTTGTTCATCGGGATATTGCTGAACGCCAGCTCAATCCCCTGGGACTGGAGTGCAGTCAGTCGCTCCTCGGCCAGGGGAGGGAAGATAGCCAGATCCCAGCGCCAGTCCAGTGTCTTGCCACGAGCGCTGGCCAGCACGGGGGCAAACTGCGCCCAGTCTGGATGGCCGAGCAGGCTGAGAGGCAGCTGGAGCCCTTCCGCCTTCTGGGTCAGCCAGTTGTTGAGCAGCCCCCGAATTTCATCCGGCGAACTGTCCGTGGTGGGGGGGTGCTTGGGTAGCAGGCGGCTGTAGAGCCTGATACTCCCCTGAGTGGAGAAGAAATGCTGCTGATAGGTGTTGCCATCGGTGTCGACCAGCCCAACGAGCTTCTGGTGGGTCGGGAGAGCGTCGTGCTTGCCAAGCTGGGTGATCTTGAGCCGCTGTTGCAGCAGGTCCCGCTTGCGTTCAGAGACCAGCTGGTTGATGGAGACAACGACTTCCTGCAATTCGCGAAGCCACGGGGTTGGCAGGTTGCCGCTGAACTGGCGTTTGCGGATCCGGGCCAGTTGCAGACTGATCTGTTCGAGGGGGCGCAGCAGGCGGCGGCACACCCAGGTGATCACCAGGCTGAACACCAGCAGGCCGGCGAGCAGCGCAAGTCCGGTACGACTGATGGCGTTCCACAGATGCTGGTAGGCGTAACCCTTGTGTCCCTCGAGCGTGAGGGTACCGAGAATGCGCCAGCCGTCGGTCAACTCCTGCTCAATCTTGACCGGTGGCATGTCGATAACTGAGGGGAGCTAGCCTGGAACATTTTGCTGTGCGGTGTGGAACACCTTCTGGAACAGCACCTGGCCATCCGGATCCAGCAGAACGACGGAGTTGACGAAGCCTCCGTCGAACATGGCGTTCACTATGGTCTCGGCAAGGACCTTGTCATCTTTGAGCAGAGTGCCCTGCAGCACCAGCCCCAGTGCGGTGATGGCGGTTTCAAGGTTGGCCGACATCTGGTCGAGAATAGACTGTCGTACCGTCGTGATCTCCAGCACGAGCAGCAGCGCGGCGCCGATGGTGAAGAGGATTAGGATGATTACATTTAACAATTTTGCCAATGACATACCCACTCCATGGAGATGTTTTTGCAACATTTTCTGGGCCGGAGAGCACCACAACCGGACTTGATTCTTAAAAATAGAAAAAAATGGCTGAAAATGACGATCATTTCTGCCCATGCTGGAAGGTTATGCATAAAATGTGAGTTTCGTGCATGGAGCTATGAACTTTTTGTAAGTATTTAGGTCTAAAAGCCAGATATTCGGTTTTCATAATAAAAACTCATAAAAACAGACCCACAACCACCACCCTTAGATCTAATAACAGGATAGCGGATGAAACGTCTCCGTCCCTTGGTAGCCCAGGCTGCCAATTGGGAACCCCCGGTTCCCCGCAAGCATTTCTATGCCATGCTATTGCTCACGGCCATGACGCTGTCAGCGGTAGCCGTATTGCCAGCTCCCGGTGACATCCTGGAGCGGCCACTGCGTCTGGAGTTGCCGATCGCCACCACGGGCACCGCAACCAACGAAGACAACACCGACTTCAACGACATTCCGGATCACGAGCTGGTCGAGTCAGCCGCTCCCGAAGACGACATCCCGGCGGATGCCACGCCTCAATGGCAAGATTACCGGGTTCGCAATGGCGAGAACCTGACCACCATCTTCAACAACCTGGGGCTGTCCACCACCACCCTCTACAAGGTGCTGGATGCGGATGCCAAGAACAACCTGGCGCGTCTCAAACCCGGTCAGACCATCGAGTTGCTGATCGATCAGGACAACATTCTGCAGCAGTTGAAGATCCGCCTGAACATCAAGCAGACCCTGGTGCTGGAGCGTACCGACGACACCTATAGCGCCAACATGCTCAATGAAGAGGTAGAGTGGCAGCAGAAGAGCTATGACGGTGTCATCAACGGCAGCTTCTACGTCAGCGCCCGCAATGCCGGTATCCCGGCCAACCACATCCAGAAGATTGCCAACCTGTTCCAGTGGCGCCTCAACTTCGCCAAGGATTTGAAAAAAGGTGACAAGTTCAAGGTGCTGGTCCGTCAGGAGACGGTCGACGGTAAGAGTACGGGCAATACCCAGTTGCTGGGGGTCGAGGTGTTCAGCCAGGGCAAGGCCGTGTCAGCCTGGTTGTCGGAAGATGGCAACTATTATGACGGTCAGGCAAACAGCCTGGAGCGCGGCTTCCGCCGTTATCCGACTCACAGCCGTTACCGGGTCAGCTCCAGTTTCAACCCGAATCGCCGTCATCCCATTACCGGGCAGGTCCGGCCCCATGAGGGGACCGACTTTGCCCTGCCGGTAGGCACGCCCATCATGGCGACCGGTGATGGTGTGGTCCTCAAGGCAACCAGCCACCCGCTGGCAGGCACCTATGTTGTGATCAAGCACGGCCGTACCCTGATGACCCGTTATCTGCACCTGAGCAAGCTGCTGGTCAAGCCGGGTCAGAAGGTGAAGATGGGTGACAAGATTGCCCTCTCCGGCAACACGGGCCGCTCCACCGGTGCTCACCTGCACTACGAGGTGCGCATCAACAACCGCCCGGTGGATCCCATGAAGATCAAGCTGCCGATGGCGGAGCCGCTCTCCGGTAAGGACAAGCGTCAGTTCCTCGCCAAGGTGAAGAGCTACCGCAAAGAGATGGAGGCGGGCTGAACGGCTCCCTCCTGACGAAAAAGGCCCCGCAAACTGGCGGGGCCTTTTCATTGCAGAACGGCTTCAATAACCCTTGTCAAAGTCGATCCTGCCGTCCAGCTGCTGACCATCGATGAAGCGGATGTAGTTGCGGATGAAGATCTGGGCCACATCTTCCGGGAAGCTGTAGGCGCTGTTGTGGGGCGTCACGATGAGATTGGGCTGGTGCCAGAGCGGGCTGTCAGCGGGCAGGGGTTCCTGCTCGAACACATCGAGCACCGCCATGGCGGGCTTGCCGGCTTGCAGTGCCGCCAGCAGATCCCCCTCATGGACGGCATTGCCCCTGCCGACGTTGAAGAAGATGGCGCCCGGTTTGCAGTGGCCGAAGCGTTCGGCGGTGAAGAGATGGCGTGTCTCGCGGGTGGCGGGCAGCACGCTGACGATGACATCGGCCTGGGCCAGCATCTTGTTGAGTGCCGGCAATTGGTACACCTGATCGAACCCGGCACGCTCACGGCCACTGTGGCTGATGCCGAGCACCCTCATGCCAAAATGTTTGCCGGTGTGGGCGATATGCTGCCCTATGCTGCCGGTGCCGAGCAGCAGCAGCGTCTTTCCCTTCAAGCCCTGATAGGGATGGCTCTGCCAGACGCCCTGTTGCTGCTGCTCGCGATAGAGTGGCAACTGGCGGGTCAGGCTGAGCAGATGGCCGAACACATACTCGCTCATCAAGGGGCCGAAGATGCCGCGGACATTGGTGAGCAGGTAGTCGCGGCGGCAACTGGCGTCCAGCAGCACGTCGACCCCGGCATAAGTGGACTGGAGCCAGCTGAGCTTGCCGGCCTTGGCCAGCAGCGGCTTGGCCCGGGCAGGCTCGGCCATCAGGATATGAGCGTCACCGATAAGCTGTTCGGCCTCGGCCTGATTGTCGGCCCGAAGAATGTGCAGATGGGGAAGATGGGCCGCCTTGAGCAGGCGTTCATAGTGGCTGTTGTCCTGACTCAACAGCAGCAGGGTACGTTGGCTCATACTCTTGTTCCTTATCGTGTTTATGGCAAGGCGAGAGGGATGCTGTCTCCATCTTACCCCAGTTGATCGGGCAAGATAGTCGAGCAGGGCGCTTTTTCATTTTTAGACGGGGCCCTCGTGGGCTACAATCTGCCCCACATTTTGCAAAGGATCCGACTCCAGTGTTTGGTGACAAGTTTTATAAGCGACTGGCCGAGCTGCAGCCCTGGCAGCAAACCGTCTATACCCTGGCGCTGGCAGAGCGCATGTACCCCAACTATGTGCTCTTTACCCAGGCCTCCGGTTTCGGGGATGCGAGGGCATTCCGTCACGCGCTGGATCAGATGTGGAACTACCTGACGGTCAAGGGATCCCGCGTCAATCTTGGTGCCATTCTGGAAGCGTTTGAAGTCTACATTCCCGATCCCCGCAAGTTTGAATCCTACGGCGCCTATCCGGCACTGGACGCCTGCGTGGCGCTGGGTTGTGCCTACAACTCGGTGATCTGCCGGGTGGGGGAAGAGGCCAACGACGCCAGCCATGCGTCTGTCGGCACGGTCGCCGGCTTCATAGAGATGCTGGAAGAGCGGGATCTCAGCGATGAGGAGCTCTATGAGCACGAGTACATGGAGGCCGAGCTGGAGTTCCAGGTCGAACTGCTCAAACGGGTGGCCCATGAACGGGACAGCGATCGCATCCTTGCCATCCGCGCCTTCGCGGCCCAGGACGGCGTCTCCAACATCGGCATCAGCCTGGAGGCGTAACGCCATCGCGTACTGCCCATAGAAAAAGCTCCCGGTCGGGAGTTTTTTTTATCTCTGAGCGTTCATTTTTTGGTGTGTGAGAAAGCATTTATGCATTTTTTTCAAATGGTTAACTTTTTTTCTCCTGATTCTTAGGGGCCATTCGTTGCTGTTGTAAGCTCGCTTCTATTGGTTGCACTTGACAGAGAATCACCGACGAGAACAACTCCATTACTGAGGTCATCTATGAATGCAACAGAGCTTTGGCTGCTTTCCCCCGAGCAATTCAACGAGTGACGGCGTGAGAACGATTATCCCCGTATCTGGGCGCTGCTGGTGGCGTCGCTGCCCCATTTCGACGACTGGATGGCGGAGCAGAAGATAGAAAAAAGCGTGATCTTCCAGATCGGCATCGCCCGCTTCATCAGCTCCCGCTGCGTGCTGAGCCTTTGTGTCTACATGAGCGACGACAAGGTCCGCCTGTATGAGAGCGCCTCGAGTGCACTGGAATCCCTGCGCAAGAGCGGCCTCATCCGCTCGGAGACCCGTTTCGAGCCTTACAGCATGTGGCTGGCGGGAAAACATGGCAATGACGAGGTGAAACGGGTGCAAAGCCTGCTTTCGGTCTCGGAGAACAACAAGGGGGAGGCCCAGGTGCTGGGCAAGCATCGTTTGCTCAACATCGGCGGTGTTACCCTCAAAAGCCCCATCATCTCCGGCCGGTTGCTCGATTTTACCTGTCTCGACGAGCTCTCTCTCGATGGGGCCGTCAACAACTCCAAGGTTTATCTGTGGCACTGCTCGGCCAAGGGGGTCAGGGTCAATGGCGGGGTGATCGGGCTCGATCTGTTCGACTCCCTGCTGTGGGACCACAGGGCCTGGGCCAAGAAGCGGGAGCTGGCGCTGGAGGACGGGGTCTTTCAGGACTTCACCATAGAGTGCGAGGAGATCCGCTTCCACTCCTCCCGGGCGGTGCTGAAAAACTTCAGCGTCAGCGCCAAGAACTTCGATGCCACCATGGAGCACACCAACCTGGACAAGGTGGAGGTGGTCTACAACGACAATGGGCGGATCGACCACAACGAGGCGAGCAAACTCTATCGCAATGCCAAGCGTCTCTTCTCCAGCGTGGGTGACACCGTCGACGCCGGCGAGTGCTACTACAAGGAGAAGCTGCACGAGATGAAGTCCCTGGCGAGCCCGCGGGAGCTGTTCCGGGAGCGCTGGTTGCGCAGCGGTCCGATGACGAAGTGCTGGCTCTCCCTGTTGTGCTATCTCAAGTGCGCGGGCAAGTTCATCAGCTTCATCACCTGGGGGTTTGGGGAGCGTCCCATCAGAAGCCTGCTGATGTCGATGGGGGTGATCCTGCTGGCGACCCTGACCTATTTCCTGGCACCGGAGTCTGCAACCCACGGCCATCTGGGGCGCTCCCTCTATTTCAGCATCGTCACCTTCGTGACCCTGGGTTATGGGGACATCTCCCAGACCTCCTCGCCGCTGCAACTGCTGTCGGCCATCGAAGCCTTCTGCGGCATGTTCCTGACCGGTCTCTTCCTCGCGGGTTTTGCCTCGAAAACCAAGCAGTATTGACGGGAGTGCCGGCGGCGGGTGCCATCAGTGCCCGCCTCCGGTGCCCTCCTGCTGTCTTCCCATCCCTCCCGGCTGGCTCGGCGACCCTGCTTGACGCAGCGGCGGTGGAGCGACTTTATTTAAAGTCATCGCATGCCATGGCAAGCGATGGCGCCACCAGCGCCCGGACATGACGCAATCAGAGGAGAAAGCCCGGTATCGATCCGCCAACCACCGATGTAGAGAAGGAATAACGCTATGATATTGAATCACTTATGGGGATTGTATGCCCATCCCCACACCGAATGGCATACCATAGACGAGCGGCACGACAGCTTCAGAAACAGTCTGACCCACATCCTGCTCGTGGCCCTTATCCCTCCCATCTGCGCCTACTATTCCGCCGTTCACATCGGCTGGAGCATCGGGGTCGGTGATCCCATCACCCTGACCGCCAACAGTGCATTCAAGCTGTCGGTCGCCATGTACGTGACCCTCATCATCGGCGTGCTGGCACTCTCCTATCTGGTGCACTGGATGGGGCATACCTTCGGCTCGGATCCCAGCTACACGACCTCGCTGGAGCTGGCGGCCTACACCTCCACGCCACTCTTCATGGTGGGCTTCTCCGCTTTCTTCCCGCATCTCTGGTTCGTGATGCTCATCGGTTTGGTCGGGCTGACCTATTCCGTCTACCTGCTCTATATCGGCGTGCCCATCCTGATGCACATCACCAAGGAGCAGGGATTCATCTACGCCAGCTCAGTGGTGACGGTCGGCCTGGTGTTGCTGGTCTGCGTGCTGGCTGCCACGGCCATCCTGTGGGGATCCGGCTTCGGTCCCGTCTTCACCCAGTAGCCGTGCGTGCCGACGGCAACGACGACAAGGGCGCCTTGATGGCGCCCTTGTCGTTGATCTCTCGCCTGGTCGGCGTGTCTTTGCCAGACCCTGGAGGGAAGTCGTCTGCGTTGATCAGCGGGGATTGCCGCTGCCGATGCCAAACGGGATGCGGTAATCGCTGCTCTGATCGCCGAGGCTGACGGTCAGGTTGCCCTGGGCGCGGCTCGGGATCTGTACCTGTTGGGTACCCATCAGGTTGGCGTGGACGGAGGCTACCAGATCACCGGATTCATCGCGCACCTCCAGCATGGGGTTGGCCTTGCCGGCCATGGCGGCGCTGGCATGCCAGTTCACGAACAGCACACCCGGGGTGGCGTTGAAGTCGGCGGGGACGGAAGCCTGGGCAACACCGGCGCTCATCAGGCCTGCAACGGCCAGCATCTTGATCACGTTTTTCATGTTCATTCACTCTCTTGGTTTTTATGTCATTGGCAAGGCCTGACAGGCCTGCATCAATGCATCCTTGCAAGAGGTCATTCAAATGGTGTGTTGTTTTGTCACGGATGTTTGTCACCCATATGGATGGGGGACGGCCATGAACGACCAGTTGTTTTGCGGCTTGGCGCTCCTGCCTAAGCGATGCGTGAATATTAAGCGCCTCACCCGGTCATTGTTAGCGAGATAAACTGGCCTACACGTTCAAAAAATATGAATGATGTTTTGTGGGGGGGACATAGACGGGTTGGAGGGGAGTCACCCTTCCGGAGAGAGGTGCATGTCCCAGACCTGACACCGGATTGTCACATCCGGTGCGTACTGTGCGGTTTCATTTTAAAACTGCTTCAAGGATGGCTATGTTTCGCGTCTCTTCCCTTGCCGCCTGCGTGGCGGCCACCCTGCTGAGCGGCTGCAATTCGGGCAACGACTCCTCCTCGCCTGCCGTCGGCGACTATCAATACAGCACCAAGGCGGTCTATGCCGCCCGTCAGGCAATGAACAGCTATGAGGTTGCCCCTGAAGGCTTTAGTCCCGTCTTCACCGAACTGGTGGCACGCCATGGCTCCCGCTCGCTGTCCAGCCCCAAATACGATGTGCTGACCAAGCTGGTGTGGGAGGATGCCGCGAGGCAGGGGGCCTTGACCGAGCTGGGCCAACGGCTCGGCGCCAAGGTGGACGCCGTCACGGCCGCCAACCAGACCCTCGGCTATGGCCTGCTGAGTGCGCTCGGTAAGGAGGAGCACGCCAACCTGGCGACCCGGCTCGCCGAACGGCTGCCCACCCTGCTGGCCACTGAATCGACTCCCCTCTGCCTCAAGGTCGAGACATCGGGCAAGGATCGCGCCAACGAAAGCGCCTACTTCTTCATGCAGAGCCTGGCCAAACGGGTCTCTCTGGTGACAGACAGCCCCGACTGTTACGTCAGCCAGGAGAACCCTTCCGAGATCGACAAGGGGCTGCGCAACAAGTTCGAGCTCTACTTCCACAAGACCGAGCCGCAGGGGGAGTACACCCGGTATCTGCCCACCTTCCAGGCCTATCAGGCCTTTGTCGGGGACGAAGATAACGGGGTGGCTCCCGCTCCCGAGCTGACCGAGGCCCTCGATGCGCTCAAGGCCCTGCCCAGGACCCGGGTGATGGCCCGCGAGATGCTCGAGCGTCTCTACAGCAAGGCCTTCGTCGACGAGCTGGCCGCCGGGGTGGATTACGTGGCGGTGAATCCGGAAGACGGCGGCAAGACCCATGTGCGCGACGAGGTGGACGCCGCCCTCATGCTCTACAACCTCTTCATCATCGGCCCGGGGATGATCCGGGAGGCGCAGGCACAAGGCGGGTCCTGGGATTTCGAGCAGTTCATCACGCCAGAGGAGTCTGCCTGGTTCTCCTACCTTTCCGATGCCGAGGACTTCTACGAGAAGGGGCCGAGTCTTGCCAGCCAGAGCACCACCTACGCCGTGGCCCAGCCCCTGCTTGACGGCCTCTTCAACGAGGTACAGACCCAGGTGGTGGAAGAGGCGGGCGAGCATGTCGCCAAGCTGCGCTTCGCCCATGCGGAGACCCTGATCCCGCTGGCGGCCCTGATGAAGCTGGAAGGGAGCCGCCAGAGCGCCCAGCCCGGCGTGCTGATGAGCCAGGAAAACAACGAATGGCGTGGCGGCTGGGTCTCTCCCTATGCGGCCAATATCCAGTGGGATGTCTACCGCAACGAGGCCGGCCGGGTGCTGGTGAAGATGCTTTACAACGAGAAGGAGCTCGCCTTCAAGGCAGGTTGCTCCCCCATTGCGGTGGGCAGCTTCTTCTATGACTTCGGCGAGCTCAAACGCTGTTACGACTACTCGTCCTGACGCGCTCGTACCATCCCCGGGGCCGGTCATCGCCGGCCCCGATTTTTTTTGGTTCAGGCGGAGCCGGCTTGTCGACGACCCGCCTGCCAGGTGGTGCCCATGGAGGCGGCGATGATGGCGGTTATCCCGAGCCATTGGGACGGGGGCAACTGCTCGCCCAGCCATACCAGTCCCATCAAGGCTCCCATGGCCGGTTCACCGCTGGTGAGAATGCCGTAGCTCTTGAGGGGAAGGCGGCGCAGGGCAAACATCTCGAGAGAGTAGGGGATGGCGCTCGAGAGCAGCCCCACCCCGATGATGGTGAGGATCACGGGGACGGTGAATGAAGCCTCGATCGCACCCTCAAGCCCGAAGGGCAATACCAGCAGGGTGCCCACCCACATGCCCAGCGCCGGAGCCTGTGCGCCCAGCAAGGCTCCTGCCCGCTTTCCGGTGAGCATATAGAGCCCCCAGAAGAGGCCAGCCCCGAGAGCCAGTGCGGCACCCAGGGGATCGATGGCCTGCTGTGTTGCCCGCAGGGGCAAGAGCAGCAGCAGCCCGGCGATGGCCAGTATCAGCCAGATGAAGTCCGCCCGGTGGCGTGAGGAGATCAGAGCCACCGTCAGGGGGCCGATGAACTCGATGGCCAGGGCTACGCCGAGGGGAATGCGTGCGATGGCCAGATAGAAGAGCAGGTTCATGGCCCCAAGCGACAGGCCGTAGGGGATGGCGCCCAGCAGGGTGCGTCGGTCGAGGGGGGCACGCCAGATGCGAAACACCAGGGAGAGGAGGAGGGCGGCGCACCCCAGCCGGAACAGGGTCGTACCTGCGGCACCCAGCAAGGGAAACAGGGATTTGGCCAGGGAGGCGCCGAGGGTGATCGACAACATGGCGAGCAGGACGGCCAGAAGAGAGGAGAGGGCATTGGGATTGGGTTGCATGGTGTTCATACCGGGCAGGACGATGAGCAATAAAATATATCTGGATACTTGGGTAAACCGGTCTAATACTGGCCTTGTGCGATAATTTTTATCTAATGAACCCCATGACCGACAAATTTGATCTGCTCATCCTCGCCGAGCTGCAACAGGATGCTCGTCTGCCCACGCCGGAGCTGGCCCACAGGGTCGGTCTTTCCGCCCCAGCCTGCTACCGCCGCGTCCGCGCCTTGCGGGAGTCCGGTCTCATCGAGCGGGAAGTGGCGCTGGTGGCACCGTCCACCATGGGCTGGCCCATCACCATGCTGGTGCTGGTGACCCTGGAGCGGGATCATGGCCGCATCGTCGATGAGATGATCGCCAGCCTGCAGCGGGAACCCGAGGTGATGGATCTCTGGTATGTGACGGGGGAGCAGGACTTCGTGCTGCAAGTGGCCGCCAGGGACATGCAAAGTTACGAGCAGTTCACCCGTCGGGTGCTCCATGCCAGGGACCAGGTGCGCAGTTTCAAGACTCTGGTGGTCATGGGACAGCACAAGCGTTGCGGCGCCTTGCTGCCCGGGTAAAGAGGGGGTTGCGCCGAAGCCTTGCCGGCATTGCGGGAGCGCCGTCAGGGAAACGAACAGGGGCAGGTACGGCCTGCCCCTTCTGTGTCAGCCAGGTTCTCCGGGCGCCAGCTCCTCTGCCGTCATGGGGCGCAAGACCCGGCAGGGATTGCCGACCGCCACCACGCCTGCCGGAATGTCTCTGGTGACAACTGATCCCGCCCCGATGACGCTGTTGTCCCCTATGGTGACGCCCGGGCAGATGACGACGCTGCCCCCAATCCAGACGTTGTTGCCGATACGCACCGGCTTGCCGAACTCCACCCCCTTGATGCGCGGCGCTACCGCCACCGGGTGGGTAGCGGTGTAGATCTGCACTCCGGGGGCCAGCAGCACGTTGTCGCCTATGTGTACCTCGCACACATCCAGGATGGTGCAGTTGAAATTGGCGTAGAAATTCTCGCCGACAAAGATGTTGGCGCCATAGTCGCAGAAGAAAGGGGGCGTGATGAAACAGCGTTCTGCGCGGCCACCCAGCAGGCGGGTGAGGCGCTCATCCCAGTCAGGGGCATCGGTTCGCTCCCGGTTCAGTTCTCCCAGCAGGGCGCGGCACTGCTCCCGCGCAGCCCGCAGTTCGGGGTCCCCTGCATCATAGGGCGCTCCCGCCACCATCTTCTGCCACTCGGGGCCACGCACGGCGGGCCGCTGCACTGTTGTTGCGTCAGTCATCATTGCTCCATCAGCCAGATCAGGGATTCGTAAGGGCGCAGCTTGCAGGATTGCGGGCGGGCCGGGCTATCCGGGTAGTTGCCAAGCAGCAGTCGCCCCTCCCCGCTTTGCAGCTCGGCAGGCAAGGCAAACTCCACCGGCTCGCCGTAGAAGTTGCTCACAACCAGCAGGGTCTGACCGTTGGTGCGGCGGACATAGGCCCAGATCTGCGGATGCCCGGTCAGCAGCTCTTGATAATCTCCCTGAGTGAAGATGGGGTGCGCCTTGCGAAGGGCGATGAGATCCCGATAGTGCCAGAACACCGAGTGCTGGTCGGCGAGCGCCGCCTCGGCGTTGATCTCGGGGTAGTTGGCGGCTGGCTTGAGCCAGGGCGTCCCGCTGGTGAAACCGGCGTTGGCGGCGGCGCTCCACTGCATCGGGGTGCGCGAGTTGTCCCGGGACTTGGCGCCGAGAATGGCGAGGATCTCGGCCTCGCTCATCCCTTCCGCCTGCTTGATGGCGAAGATGTTGCGGCTCTCCACATCCTGATAGTCGTCGATGTGCTGATAGCCGGGGTTGGTCATGCCGATCTCCTCCCCCTGATAGATGTAGGGGGTGCCTTGCAGGCCGTGCAGCGTGCTGGCCAGCATCTTGGCGGCCACTACCCGCTGTTCGCCCTCGTCACCGAAACGGGAGACGATGCGCGGCTGATCGTGGTTGCACCAGAAGAGCGCCGACCACCCCTTGCCATGCATACCGCTCTGCCAGTGGTTGAAGATGCGCTTGAGTTCGAGGAAATCGAACGGGGCCTTGGTCCATTTGTCGCCGCCCGGGTAATCCACCTTGAGGTGATGGAAGTTGAACACCATGGAGAGCTCGGAACCATCCAGCGCGCCATAGCGCTGGCAGTGTTCCAGGCTGGTGGAAGACATCTCGCCCACCGTCATGGCCCCCACGGGGGCGAAGACGTCGCGGCTCACATCCTGCAAAAATTCGTGGATGCGCGGCCCGTCGGTGTAGAAGCGGCGGCCATCCCCCACCTCGTCGTCAGGGAATGCCTGATCCTTGGAGATGAGGTTGATGACGTCGAGGCGGAAACCGTCGACCCCTTTCTTCGCCCAGAAATGGATGATCTTCTTCACCTCGGCGCGCACGGCCGGGTTCTCCCAGTTGAGATCCGCCTGCTCGCGGGCAAAGAGGTGCAGGTAGTACTGGCCGGTGGCCGGGTCCAGCTCCCAGGCGCTGCCGCCAAACTTGGATTGCCAGTTGTTGGGCACGCCGCCGTCCACCGGATCTTTCCAGATGTAGTAGTCGCGATAGGGGCTGTGCTTGTCCCCCAGCGCCGACTTGAACCAGGCGTGCTCGGTGGAGGTGTGATTCACCACGATATCCATCACGATGCGGATGCCGCGCGCATGGGCGGCGCCCAGCAGGGCCTCGAAATCGCTCATGGTGCCGTAGGCGGGATCTATGTTGAGGTAATCGGCGATGTCGTAGCCGTTGTCCACCTGGGGGGAGACATAGACCGGGGTCAGCCAGAGGGCATCGACGCCGAGGGTCTTGAGGTAGTCGAGGCGGGCCATGATCCCCTTGAGATCACCGGTGCCACGGGCGCCGGAATCCTGAAAGCTTTTGGGGTAGATCTGGTAAATCACGGCGCTTTGCCACCAGGGTGTCTGTGTCATGGTTGGTTCGCTCATTGGTTGAAACCGGATTAGTTGGAACAGGGCAACGATAAAGGGCGGAGCCAGGGCTCCGCCGAGGTTGTGTGGATCAGGCCGTGGCCAGATCCAGCTTGCCGGCAGCCTGCTGGCGCTTGTAGACCAGCAGGGTCAGCAGGGCGGGGACCACGATGGCCACCAGCATGGCGACGGCGTAGATGCCCCAGTATTGCGGCTGGATGGAGAGGATGCCCGGCAGGCCGCCCACCCCGATGCCGTTGGCCATCACCCCGGCGAAGCCGCAGATGAGAGCCGCACAGCTTGAGCCCACCATGGCGCACAGCATGGGGAACTTGTACTTGAGGTTGATGCCGTACATGGCCGGCTCGGTCACCCCGAGATAGGCGGAGATGGCGGCCGGGACCGAGATCTCCCGCTCGTTCTCCTTGCGGCTGATCAGGATGATGCCGACGACCGCAGACGCCTGGGCGATGTTGGAGAGGGCGATCAGCGGCCAGATGGGGGTGCCGCCCATGCTCTGCATCAGTTGCAGGTCCACCGCGTTGGTGGTGTGGTGGATGCCGGTGATGACCAGGGGCGCATAGAGGAAGCCGAACAGGGCTGCGCCGATGGGGGCAAACGAACCCGTCATGGCCGCCTTGGCGGCAAAGCCGACGCCGTCACCAATCCAGCGGCCGAACGGACCGATCAGGGCGTGTGCCACGATCACCGCCAGCAGCAGGGAGATGAAGGGCACAATCACCAGGTAGAGATAGGCCGGGATGATGCGCTTGAGGCTGGTCTCCACCCAGGCGAGGAAGACACCCGCCAGCAGGGCCGGAATGACCTGGGCCTGATACCCCACCTTCTGGATGACGAAGAGGCCGAAGTCCCACACTTCCGGGGTCTGCTGGCCGATGCCATAGGCGTTCATCAGTTGCGGCGACACCAGCGTGATACCCAGCACGATGCCGAGGATCTCGGAGCCGCCCATCTTCTTCACCGCAGACCAGCAGACACCCACCGGCAGGAAGTGGAAGATGGCTTCACCCAGCAGCCAGAGGAAGGCGTGCACCTGGGCCCAGAACTGGCTGATCTCGGTGAGGGTGTGGGTGCCGTCGTCGAACATCTTGATGTCGCCGATGACGTTGCGAAAGCCCAGGATCAGACCACCGGTGATGATGGCGGGCAGCAGGGGGACGAAGATCTCCGCCAGGTGGGAGATGCCGCGCTCCAACGGGTTCATGTTGTGGCGGGCGGCCTGCTTGGCGGCCTCCTTGCTGCCACCGCTCACGCCGATCTCCTGGGTGAGCGCCTTGTACCACTGATCCACCTCGTTGCCGATCACCACCTGGAACTGGCCGCCCTGGGTGAAGCTCCCCTTCACCGAAGGGATGGTCTCGATGGCCTTGGGATCGGCCTTGGCCGGATCGGCCAGCACGAACCTGAGCCGGGTCAGGCAGTGGCTGACAGTGGTGATGTTCTCTTTGCCGCCGATCCGCTCGATCAGCTGCGCCAGATGCTGTGTGTTGACTTTTGACATGAGCCTTCCCTCTGTGACTCCATGAATAATGGTCGTGTCTTTACCGGCTGGCCAAGGACCGCCCGTTTATTGGTATCGTTCCCAATCAGCATGAAGCCAGTGGCTGGCATCGGCAATGGGAACGTTCCCAATTCGTGGCACTGGTCACAAAAAGCGCAAAACGCCGGGAATGGAGGAAAAGATAGACTACAGGGGCTGACAGGGGGCGATGGTCGCTCTGGGGGGCTGCCCCTCTTCAATCTGGTCGAGCAGCTGTCTGGCGGCCAGGATGCCGGCGTCCTTGTAGCCGAAATCCAGGCTGAGGGTGTTGGCAAAGAGGAAAGTCAGCATGGGATTGCTGCCAAGGCCGCTCACCAGGATGTCGGTGCGACCCTGCTCCTGCAGGTATTTGGCGGCGCCGATGGCCAGGGTGTCGCTGGCACAGACCATGGCCTGGGTGGTGGGGGTGAGCAGCTCGGCCGCGAGCCGATAGCCGCTTTGCAGACCGAGATCCCCGAGGGCGCTGCGGGGTGTGCGCCCCTGTTCCCGACAGTAGTCGAGGTAAGCCTGATGCCGACGCAGCCCAGTGGTGAGATCGCTGCGTTCCACCCCGAGATAGGCGACCTCGGTCAGGCCACGCTCCCCGAGGTGGGCGAGCACGGCGCGCACCGCCCCGTCATCGTCGAAGCAGACCGACGAGAAGCCGGGGCGCTCGCGGGCCATCAGCACCAGTTTCTCCCTGAGCGGCGCCATGGTGGCATAGTCCAGATCGTTGAAGGCAAACAGGATGATGCCGTCCACCCCGCGCCGCTCCAGCACCGCCAGGTGCTCGCTCACCTTGGCGGGGGAGAACTTGCTCTCCATCAGCACGGCGTCGTAGCCACGCTGGTAGAGGGTCTCCAGCATGCCGCGCACCGCCTGGTTCTCGGAGCTGGAGTCGAGGCGCGACACTACGATGCCGACCACCTGCTGGCTCTGGCTGCGCATGGCCCGCGCCGATTTGCTCGGGACGAAACCGTGCTGGGCGATCACCGATTCGACCCTGGCCCTGGTCTGGGCATTGACCTTGGGATCCTGATTGAGCACCCGGGAGACGGTCGACTTGCCGACCCCGCTGAGGCGAGCGATATCGAGGATGGTCAGTTTCTTTTCCATGGGGGATCCGTGACAGGGGAGGGCGACAACCGGGATGCAGACATTGTTGTGATTAACTCCTGTGAATACAAGCCCATGGCGTTAGAATGCCCTTTCCCAGGCGACTTTCTTCGCCGTTGCACAGGACGCGCATCATGGATCTGTTGGCAAGTCTGCACTTCTCTCTCTCCATCACGGGCCCCATCTGTCTGGTGCTGGTACTCGGCATCTGGCTCAAGCGGCTGGGTCTCTTGCCCGACAGCTTCGTCGAGTCCGCCTCCCGTCTGGTGTTCCAGGTCACCCTGCCAGCTCTCTTGTTCCTGAGCATGGTGCGCACCGATTTTTCCACCATGCCGAGCCCCTGGCTCATCCTCTATGGCCTGCTCGGCACCCTCGCCGGTTTCCTGGTGCTGGAGGTGCTGGCGGCCCGTTTCATCGGCGAGCAGAAATTGCGGGGCATCTTCGTGCAGGGCAGCTTTCGCGGCAACATGGGGATCATGGGGCTGGCCTATGTGCAAAACGCCTACGGCCCGGAGGGGATAGGGGCCGCCGCCCTGCTGGTGGGCTCCATCACAGTGCTCTACAACATCCTTGCGGTGATCACCCTGACCCGCAGCCTGGGGGGCGGAAAGGGGCTCGCCCCCATACTCAAGGGGATCGTCAAAAACCCCCTCATCATCGCCATTCTGGCGGCCCTGCCCTTCGGTCTGCTCGGCATCGAACTGCCCCAGCTGGTCATCACCACGGGCAACTATTTCGCCAACATGACCCTGCCGCTGGCCCTGCTGTGCACCGGCGCCAGCCTCAACCTCAAGGCCCTGCGCGGCGGCGCCATGCTGACCGGCTGGGCCACGGTCAACCGGCTGTGCTGCATCCCCGTGCTGCTGGTGCTGGGGGCCTGGGCGCTCGGCTTCAACCCGCAGGCCCTCGGCATCCTGTTCCTCATCAGCTCCACCCCCACCGCCGCCGCCAGCTATGTGATGACCCGCTCCATGGGCGGTGACAGCGCCCTGGCGGCCAACATCATCGCCACCACCACACTGGGCTCGCTCGTCACCACCAGCCTGGGGGCTGCCCTGATGAACTATCTGGGCTTGATGGGCTAGCCCGGCACTCAGGGCAGACCCAACTCTCTGGTCTGCCCTGACCCGTCTCCGACGAACAGCCTTCTCAGTCATTTCCTCCTGCTTTGGAAAGCGCTTGCCGCCCAGTGGGCCGGCAGGCTCCGAGTATTGCCCTCTGTCGCTCATCATTCCCCCTGCTGGCTGACGTCCTTATCCTCCTGGGCCGTATCATGACACCACGCTAGGTCGTGGCTGCCTGAACGACGCCTGCCCTTGATGCGCAGGCGCGCTGGACAGAGGGTTTCCTCCCTTATGTCGAGCTGTCGCCACCCCCCTCTCATGGCGTCATTATCTGATGTGGATCACTCCAATAATGGAAACCGGTTTCCGTGATTGGATTGGACTGATACATTCCGGACATCTCCCTTCCACCATCACCATGAGATGTCCATCATGCATTTATCGACAGCATTTCTGATGCGAAACCCGATCCAGGAATATGACTGGGGTAGCCGTGACGCTTTGACCCGGCTGTTCGGGATCACGAATCCGGAGCGCAAGCCACAGGCCGAGCTCTGGATGGGGGCTCATCCCAACGGCTGTTCACAGGTCGAGGTAGCTGGCCTGCCGACGCCTCTGTCCGAGCTGATCGCCGGGCGCGGCGTGGCGATACTGGGCGAATCCACCTACGCCCGCTTCGGGGGGCTGCCCTTCCTGTTCAAGGTGCTCTGTGCCGAGAAGGCGCTCTCCATTCAGGTTCACCCCAGCAAGGCTCAGGCCGAGGCCGGGTTTGCTCGCGAGGTGGCGGAGGGTATCGCCATCGATGCTCCCTACCGCAACTATCGCGATGACAACCACAAGCCCGAGCTGGTGTTCGCCCTGACCCCCTATCAGGCGATGAACGGTTTTCGTGACTTTGCCGCCATCCTGGCGCTGTTTGAGCGGGTGGCAGCGGCCAGTCTGGCGCCGCTGGTGGAGGCGTTCGCCGCCGACCAGAGCGAGGGCGGACTGGCACGTTTCTTCCGGGCTCTGCTGACTCTGGAGGGGGAGAGCAAAGAGACGGCACTCGCCGCCCTCATGATCTGTGCCGAGCGCGATCGTCAGGACGAGACCTTTGCCCTGGTGCTGGACCTGTTCACCCAGTATCCGGGGGACGTGGGTCTGTTTGCTCCCCTGTTGCTCAATGTGGTGACGCTGCAACCGGGCCAGGCCATGTATCTGGATGCCGGCACCCCCCACGCCTATGTCCATGGGACCGGGCTCGAGATCATGGCCAACTCCGACAACGTGCTGCGGGCCGGGCTGACCGCCAAGCATCTGGACGTGGACGAACTGCTCGCCTGCACCAAATGCCTGCCCAAGCCGGTCGAGACGCTCCTGATCTCGCCCCGTGCGGAGGAAGGGGCGCAACACTTCGATGTGCCTGTCCCCGACTTCACCTTCAGTGTCTACGGAGCGGGGGAACACAGGCTGGTCACGGCGAGCGCGGAGATCCTGTTTGCCATCAATGGCTCCCTCTCCCTGCACCGTGACGGTCAGCCCCCCCTGGTATTGGATAGGGGGCAGTCAGCCTTCCTGCCAGCCTGCCTCGGCCCTTATGAGGTGCAGGCCCAGGGCAGTTTTGCCCGCGCAGGCAACCGTTGAGTCAGGCCGCCTCGGGGCGGCCTGGTTGATCAGTGGGCCCTGCGCTCCGTCTCCTGGGCCAGCAGCATCCGCTCGTGAGCGATGAAGAAGGGGCGATAGAGCACGTAGCTGTTGAGGATGCAGACCAGCACCATGAGGGCGTTGGCCAGGCTGCCATTGGCGGCCCAGGCTGCCCCCAGGGGAGAGGGCATGGACCAGGGCAACATGGCGACGAAGCGATCCAGGTAGCCCCACTCGGTCAGCAGCCAGGCCAGGGTGGCATTGACCATGGGGACCCCGATGAAGGGCAGGAAGAAGAGCGGGTTCATGATGATGGGAAAACCGAACAGCAGGGGCTCGTTGATGTTGAACAGCGAGGGGATGAGGCCGAGCCGGCCGACCGAGTGCAGGGTTCGGCTGCGGCTGCGCATGGCCATGAAGACCAGGGGCAGTGTGGTGCCTATGCCTCCGATCAGCAGGTAGTAGTCCCAGAACCCCTGCAGGAAGATGTGGGGCAGGGGCTCCCCCGCCATCAGTGCGCCCTGGTTGGCGCTCAGACCCGCCATCCAGAACGGGGAGAGCAGGCCGTTGACGATGAGGGCCCCGTGCACCCCCATGAACCAGAGCAGGTGTGCCACCAGCAGGGCGATGAGCAGTGCCGGCAAGGTATCTGCACCGGTGACCAGGGGCTGGAACAGGTACTCCATCAGCTCGGGCAGCGATATCCCGAAATTCTGTTGCAGCCAGAGCCGCAGCAAGCTGAGGGAGAGGGTGATAAACAGCAGGGGAATGATCAGCTGGAATCCCTGCCGGGTCATCAGGGGGACCTCCTCGGGAAACTGGATGATCCAGCCGGCCCGCTGGAACAGGCGGATGACCTCCACCGTATAAAAGGCCGCCAGCAGGGCGGTGAAAATCCCGAGTCCTCCCAGGTAGCCGAAGACCCCTCCCTGCGCCGAGCGAAAGTCAATGAGCAGCAGGAAGGCGACGCAGCCGCACAGGCCGGAGAGGCGCTCCGGCATCTCATACGCCTTGGCCAGGCTGGCGGCGGCTCCGAAGGCGATGATGAGGGAGACCAGGCCGGCGGTATGGCTGTAGACAGGATACAGCCAGGGCATCAGCTGCTGGGAGAGGTCCCGCAGGGCGATGGCCAGCGGGTGGGCGTTGTCGCTGGCGACAGGGGGATAGAGGATGGGCACCAGCAGACTGCCGACGATGATGAAGGGCATGGCGAGCTGAAACCCGTCTCTGAGTGCCATCACGTGCCGACTGCGTGTCAGCCAGTTGGCAACCGGTATCATTCTTTGTTCAACAATGCTGGCCAGCATCCCCATCACTTGCATGTTCATTGCGGCATCTTTCCTCTTCTCGCCAGGCGCTATGGCGTGCCTCCATTCTGCTCTCTTTCGGACTCAGCGTCCGTATTCACCAACCGAGTTTCCCTGTTTTTCTAGCTGGCTCACAAAAAAGGCGCGCTTCTCCGGGGAATGGTCGACCTGGATCACAAATGAAATGAATCAAAATGGAAACCGGTTTCCATTTATTTCCGAGATCGGCACAATCCCTCCCATACCACCCCAAGGAGATTATCTGATGAAGAAGATCATGTTGTGCTGCTCCTCCGGCATGTCCACCAGCCTGCTGGTCAAGAAGATGAAGGAAGAGGCGGCGAAACGCGGCCTGGAGGCCGAGATCAACGCCTTCGGTGCCAGCGAGTTCGACAACCAGATGCCCCACTACCAGGTCGTGCTGCTCGGCCCCCAGGTCAAGTACATGCAGGCGGAGCTGGCCGGGCGTGCGGCACCGCACGGCGTGCCGGTGGCCACCATCGACATGATCGATTACGGCATGCAGCGGGGCGACAAGGTGTTGGACCATGCGCTGTCGCTGATCGGCTAACCCGGCTCATTTCACAAGGAACAGTCCATGAACTCGCTTTACGACCGCTTCGTCTCGGTGATCGAGCAGAAGATAAGCCCACTGGCCGGCCGTCTCGGTCAGCAGAAGTACATCCAGGCCATCCGCGATGGTTTCATCGCCGCGCTGCCTTTCATGATCGTCGGCAGCTTCATGCTGGTGTTCATCTTCCCCCCCTTCTCGCAAGAGACCCAGTGGGGCTTTGCCCGGGCCTGGCTTGACTTCGCCGGCACCTATCAGGCCCAGCTGCTGCTGCCGTTCCAGCTCAGCATGGGGCTGATGACCCTGTTCATCTCGGTGGGCATCGGTGCCAGCCTAGCCCGGCAGAACGGACTGGATCCGGTCACCACGGGCCTGCTCTGCCTGATGGCCTTCATGCTGGTGGCCGCGCCCGTCAAGGATGGCCAGATCTCGATGCAGTACTTCTCGGGCCAGGGGATCTTCACGGCCCTGATCACCGCCATCTATGCCGCCGAAGTCTATGCCTTCCTCAAGAAGCACAACATCACCATCAAGCTGCCTCCCCAGGTGCCGACCGGGGTGGCGCGCTCGTTCGAGGTGCTGATCCCGGTGTTGCTCATTATCCTGACCCTGCATCCGCTCAATCTGATCCTTGAGAGCAGCACGGGGATGATCCTGCCCGAGGCCATCATGGCCCTGATCAAGCCCCTGGTCGCCGCCTCCGACACCCTGCCCGCCATGCTGCTGGCCGTGCTGCTGTGCCAGATCCTCTGGTTTGCCGGGATCCACGGCGCCCTGATCGTTACCGGCATCATGAACCCCTTCTGGATGGCCAATCTGGCCAACAACCAGGCGGCCATGGCGGCGGGCGAGGCACTGCCCCACATCTTCCTGCAGGGCTTCTGGGATCACTACCTGCTCATCGGCGGTGTCGGCTCCACCCTGCCGCTGGCCTTCCTGCTGTTGCGCAGCAAGGCGGCCCACCTGAGATCCATCGGCAAGATGGGCGTGGTGCCGGGTCTGTTCAACATCAACGAACCCATCCTGTTTGGCGCCCCTATCGTGATGAACCCGGTGTTCTTCCTGCCCTTCATCCTGGTGCCCATGATCAACGCCACCCTGGCCTGGTTCGCGCTGGATCTGGGGCTAGTGGCACGGGTGGCGTCCCTGACCCCCTGGACCACTCCTGCCCCCATCGGCGCCTCCTGGGCCGCGAACTGGGCCATCAGCCCGGCGCTGATGTGCATCCTGTGCATGTGCTCGGCCGCCGTCATGTATTACCCCTTCCTGAAAGCCTACGAGCGCAGCCTGCTCAAGCAGGAAGAGGAGAGAGAAGAAGCTGAAAAAGCCTTCACCGGCGACGTCGCCATGGCGACCCGTCAGAACATCCGCTAATCGAACCACCGGCCGCCAGTCCATGGCGGCCTGACAGGAGACACACCATGCAGTTCCGTTTCCCCGACACCTTCTGGTGGGGCAGTGCCTCATCCGCCCCTCAGGCCGAGGGCGCTAGTCTCCAGGGCGGCAAGGCCCCGACCATCTGGGATCACTGGTTTGCCATCGAGCCGAACCGCTTCCACCAGCAGGTGGGACCGGCCGATACCTCCACCTTCTACCAGCATTTTCGGGATGACATCGCCCTGATGCAGGAGATAGGTCACAACAGTTTCCGCACCTCCATCTCCTGGGCGCGCCTCCTGCCCCAGGGGCGTGGCGAACCCAACCCGGAGGCGGTGCGCTTCTACCACGCCATGCTCGACGAGTTGCTGGCCCGTGGCATCACCCCCTTCATCAACCTGTTCCACTTCGACATGCCGATGTCCATGCAGGAGCAAGGGGGCTGGGAGAGTCGCGAGGTGGTCGACGCCTTCGCCGAGTTTGCCGCCACCTGCTTCCGGCTGTTCGGGGGCAAGGTCAAACACTGGTTCACCTTCAACGAGCCGATCGTGCCGGTCGAGGGGGGCTATCTCTATGACTTCCACTACCCGAACGTGGTGGACTTCCGCCGTGCCGCGACCGTGGCCTACCACACCATGCTGGCCCACGCCAAGGCGGTGCAGGCCTATCGCGCCCAAGGCCAGGATGGCCAGATCGGCATCATCCTGAACCTAACCCCTTCCTATCCACGTTCCCAGCATCCGGCGGATCTGAAGGCGGCCAACATTGCCGACCTCTTCTTCAACCGCAGCTTCCTCGACCCGGCGGTCAAGGGTGAATACCCGACCGAGCTGGTGGCGCTGCTGCGGGAATATGACCAGTTGCCGGCCAGCGAGCCGGAAGATCGCGCGCTGCTGGCCGCCGGCAAGGTGGACCTGCTCGGTGTCAACTACTACCAGCCGCGCCGGGTCAAGGCCCGCAGCAACGCGGTCAATCCCGCCAGCCCCTTCATGCCGGAGTGGTTCTTCGACTACTACGAGATGCCGGGTCGCAAGATGAACCCGCACCGGGGCTGGGAGATCTACGAGAAAGGCATCTACGACATCCTGGTCAACCTGCGGGACCACTACGGCAACATCCCCTGCTTCATCTCTGAAAACGGCATGGGGGTCGAGGGGGAGGAGAAGTTCCTCGGCGAGCAGGGCCAGATCCAGGACGACTACCGCATCGCCTTCATCCGCGATCACCTGAGCTGGGTGCACAAGGGAATAGGTGAGGGGTGCCAGTGCCTTGGCTATCACCTCTGGACCTTTGTCGACAACTGGTCGTGGAGCAACGCCTACAAGAACCGTTACGGCTTCGTCCGCCTCGATCTGGCGACCGGCGAGCGCCGCATCAAGAAGAGTGGCGAGTGGTTCGCCGACGTATCCCGCAACGGCGGCTTCTGAGCCGGCATCACAGCAACACCAAGGAGTACAAGATGTTTGATCTCGAAGAAACCGTCATGGGCATCATCATTAACGCCGGCCAGTCCCGCAGCCTGTGTTACGAGGCGCTGCGCAGCGCCAAGCAGGGGCAGTTTGCCGAGGCGGACGACCTGCTGCGGCAGGCCACCGAGGCGGCCAACGCCGCCCACGCGGTGCAGACCAGGCTGATCGAGGCGGATCAGGGGGAGGGCAAGATCCCGGTCACCCTGGTGCTGGTGCATGCCCAGGATCACCTGATGACCTCCATGCTGGCCAAGGAGCTGGTGTGCGAGCTCATCGAACTCTACCGCCGTCAGGCCGCCTGAGAGAGGAACGCGAGATGTTGCGACTGGGACTGGATATCGGTGGCACCAAGATGGAGGGGCTGCTGCTCGACGGCGAGGGCAACGAGCTGTGCCGGCGCCGCATCGCGACGCCGCAGCAGGGTTACCAGACCTTCATCGAGGTGGTGACCGGTTTTATCCGCGGCTTCGCCGAAGAGGCCGGTGCGCCGGTCAGCATCGGCATCGGCTTGCCGGGGGCGGTGCGTGCCGACAACGGCTGCATCAAGAACGCCAACTGCCTGTTCCTCAACGGCCATCCGCTCAAGGCGGATCTGGAGGCCGCCCTCGGCCAGCCGGTCTGGCTGGCCAACGATGCGGACTGCTTCACCCTGTCCGAGGCCGTTGACGGGGCGGGCAGCGGTGCCAACCTGGTGTTCGGGGTCATCCTGGGCACCGGCTGCGGCGGGGGCATAGTGGCGCATCAGCGCCTGCTGGTCGGTCCCAACGCCATCACTGGCGAGTGGGGACACAATCCGTTGCCCGGCTATGACCCGGTGCGCGATGGCCCGGCCCAGCCCTGCTACTGCGGTCGTCGCAACTGCATCGAGCGCTTCGTGTCGGGGACGGGGTTCGCAGGGCGCTTCGTCGAGCGCCATGGCCGCAGTCTGTCGCCGAAAGGGATCCTGACGGCGGCGGCCGAGGGGGACGAGGAGGCCCAGGCTCACTACGAGCACTTCCTCCATGCCCTGGGGCGCAGTCTGGCGAGCGTCATCAACCTGCTGGACCCGGATGTCATCGTCTTCGGTGGTGGCCTCTCCAACATAGCGCGCCTCTATGAGGACTTGCCGGCGGCCATCACCCCCTGGCTGTTCACCGACCGTTGTCTGACCCGGCTGCTGCCGGCGCGGCACGGGGACAGCAGCGGCGTACGCGGTGCGGCCTGGCTGCCCACCCCCTGATCTGACTCTCTCACCACAGTACCCATACACGGTGCCGGCTGCACCGTGGGGCCGCCCCTTGCCTGCGGCGCCCCTCAATGTCGTGGCCGGGGCCTTTTTTACCACGATAGGACGTTACAAAAAGGAAGAGCAAAGATGGAAAAAATGTACAAGGTCATGCCCCTTTCCCTGCTGACCCTGGCCATGTTCAGCGGCCCCGTGTTGGCCGACAAGTATGACTTCGCCATGCACGGCTATGTCCGCTCAGGCATCCTGGCCAATCAAGATGGCAACCGGGTGGACTCCGTCGGCCTGATGCCGGATGGCAAATGGCGCCTGGGCAACGAGGACAACACCAAACTCGAGCTGATCCCCCAGGTGACCCTGACCTCAGATGCCGGCCCGGTCGCCAAGATCCAGGCCAACCTGACCCATGAGACCGACTGCACGTCTGACTGGAACTGTGTGGATGACGACGGCCACGACATTCAGGTACGCGAGGCCTTTGCCCAGCTGACCAGGCTCGACTTCGCACCGGATGTGGTGTTCTGGGCCGGCAAGCGTTACAGCAGCTCGAACACCTCCAGCCACCAGTACGACTGGGAGTACATCCAGTACAACGGTACCGGGGGCGGGGCGGACAACATCGACATCGGTTTCGCCAAGTTTGACGTCGGCGTCTATGCCTTCACCCCGAGCGACGAGGCCAAGGCCTATCCCCACGACGCGAATGAGCAGGGTTATCCGGACGACTACTCCCTCAACCTCTGGTTCAAGAAGATTGGGGGCGGCCCCATCGATCTGCAACTGGTCGCCCACCACATGAACCAGAACGAGAACAACGCCTGGAAGGAGAGTGCCGAGAAGGGCTATGGCGTCACCGGCATCTACAACTTTGACGGTTTCTACGGTCTGACCGGCGGTTACTCCCGCTTCGTGGCCCAGCTCGGCAAGGGCTTGGCGGCGGGCGACTCCCTCGGCAAGAACGGCTGGGGCTGGTCCAACCTGGATGACACCCAGTCCTGGCGCCTGGTGCTCGACGGCCTGGCCTCTCTCGGCAACGGTTGGGATGTCTCCACCTTCGCCTTCTACCAGAAGGACAAGAGCTACCGCTGGTGGACCGGGGATCAGGATGGTTGGGGCCGTTCCATGTGGGTTGCCGGGGTGCGTCCCATGCAGCAGATCACCCGGAACTTCGCCATGCAGTATGAGGTCGGCTACGAGTACCTCGACGATGACAACTACAAGGGCGTGGCGGGCAGCAAGGGCAAGGGGGGCATGACCAAGGCGACCATAGCGCCGACCCTGACCTTCGACTCCGGCTTCTGGAGCCGTCCGCAGCTGCGTCTGTTCGCCACCTACGCCAAGTGGGATGAGGGCGTCTCCGATGCCATCGACGGCAACTACGACTGGGGGAGCGGCACCCTCTCAGCCGGGGCTTACTCCCGCGGTGGCAAGACGGATACCTGGAACTTCGGTGTCCAAGGCGAAGTGTGGTTCTAAGGAGCACGAGCATGAGATCTCTCTTACGCAATACCCTGAGTTTCTGTGTGCTGTCGGCCCTGGCCGGCAGCACACTGGCGGCGCCTTCCCACTTTGAGCACTTCATCACCCGCCAGGGGGCGGCGCTGATGGATGGCAAGCAGGGGTTCCGCTTTGCCGGCATCCACGCCCCCGAGCTGCACCGCATCGAAGACGATGCGCGCGGCGTGTGCAAGGCCGACCCGCGGGGCTGGGGCCAGTACTTCAAGTGGCCGACCGCCGAGGAGCAGGCCAACTGGATCCGCGCCATGGTGCAGACTGGCGCCAAGGCCCAGCGGGTCTATGTCCTCTCGGTGCAGCAGGAGAACGACCAGGCTTGTGAGCGCGAGACCCACATTCTGGCCCCTGCCACGGCAGACGGCATGCCCGTGCTCAATGAAAAGGCCATGGTGGTCTATGACAACATGATTGCCGAGGCCGACAAGCAGGGGCTACGGCTCATCCTGCCCTTCATCGATCACTGGTGGTGGTGGGGCGGGCGCGAGCAGCTGGCAGCCTTCTACAAGGAGACGGCAGACGACTTCTACGACACCTCGAGCAAGACCTACAAGGCCTATCAGGACATCATCCGCCAGGTGATCACCCGCAAGAACACGATCACCGGCCGTCACTACTATGACGAGAAGGCGATCATGGCCTGGGAGACCGGCAACGAGCTGGAGAACACCAATGAGGCATTCCTGACACGGACCGCGGCCTGGATCAAGCAGTTCGCTCCGCACCAGCTGGTCATCGACGGCACCTACAAGAAGATCAACGACTTCTCTCTCAAGGATCCGAACGTCGACATCATCAGCAACCACTACTACACCAACGCCGGCAACAACCACCCGGATCAGGTGAAGAAGGATCTGACCGCCATCGCCGGCAAGAAGGTCTATCTGGTGGGCGAGTTCGGCCTGCTCGATCACCGGGATCTGGACAACATAATGCAGTCCATCGTCCATACCGAGGTGGATGGTGCCAAGGCGGTGGGGGGCTTCATCTGGGGTTTCCGTGGCCACCGTCACGACGGGGGCTTCTACTGGCACAAGGAGTACACGGGCCACTACAGCTATCACCTGCCCGGATTCCCGATAGAGGGCAAGGCCAACCAGGAGATGGACGTCGTCGACCTGGTGCGCAAGGCGTCGGCCCAGATGGCCGGTCTGGCGCAGGCGCCTGCCCTGCCGGCACCGGACGCTCCGTTGCTGCGCCAGACCGATTCGCCGTTTGCCATCAACTGGATGGGGGCGCCGGTGGGCCGTGCCTATGACATCGAGCGCGCCACTTCCGCCAAGGGTCCCTGGACCCGGGTCGGCAAGGATGTCTCGGATGGCGTCAACGAATGGGACCCGAGCAGGATGAGCCTGTTCAGCGACGACTACGGCTCGCTCAAGCTGGGTCAGACCTACTACTACAGGGTCATTGCCAAGAATGAGTCGGGTGCCTCCCAACCTTCCAACGTGATTTCGGTCAAACACACCCAGCAGAATCTGCCGCCTGTGGTCGAAGTGGGTGGCGATCTGACCACCTCGGTGGATCAGGGCGTCCTGCTCAGCGCCGTCTGGCGTGACGACCAGCTGCCGACCCCGCAGGTCAAGGTGGGGTGGCGCAGCACCGGGCCCCTCGAGGCCAGGTTCTGCCACGGCGATCAGGCCTCGACCCGTGCCTGGTTCCCTCAGGAGGGCGAGTATGAGCTGACCTTCAGTGCCGATGACGGCCTCGCCCGGAGTGCCAGATCCATCAAGGTGAAGGTGGATCGGGCCAGGGGCGAGCTGCCGGTCAGCTACTGCGAGTTCAGCTCTGCCGAGCTGGTGGCCAAAGAGGGTGAGCTGAACGTGGTCAAGAGTGCCGAGAACCAGCTGGAGGTGGCGGCCGACGGTTTCGCCGGTCCGTTTGCCAGCGAGGGTGACAAGATCACCTGGCACGTCGAGGCCCCCTGGTCCGGCGCCTTCAACCTGCACCTGCACTTCAACGGTAAGTGGGGCGGCAAGAAGAACAGCGTCGTCATCAATGGCACCGATATTCACCCGATCGAATTCCCGCAGACCGACGAGGCCGGTCAGGTGCAGGTCGTCCCGGTGCAGCTCAAGCAGGGCAAGAACCTGGTGAGCTTCGGTAAATTCGCCGGTGACTGGGGGTATATGTTCGTGAAGTCCGTCAAGGTCGTGGCGGAATAACAGTACGGGCCGCATCCCATGGCGCGGCCCGTATTCACTCGTGTTTCATTCACATCGGAGAGCGAGTCGTCGGAGGCCTTTTTTGGCGAGTGTGAAATATCGCCTTGTGCGGATTATCCCGATACAGGGTGTCTCTTTCACATATTCAAAAATAGTGCGGCACGACCGTCTCCATGAAGGAGATAAAGATGAAGAAACATATTTTTCTCGGTGCTCTCTGGCTGGTGCTACCCGCGTTGTCCCTGTCTGCGATGGCGGCAGACTATCTGGTCGAGCAGTCGGCCGGAGATGGTCAACTGAATGTGGTCACCAGCGCCAAGGACCAGCTGACCCTGGGAGATGACGGTTTTCTCGGCCCCTTTGCCAGCGAGGGGGACAAGGTGACCTGGACGGTTGCGGTGCCCAGTGCCGGTGAGTACCAGCTTCGCCTCTTCTTCAACGCCAAGTGGGGCGGCAAGAAGAACACCCTGGTGGTCAACGGCGGCGAGCCGGTGCAGATCGACTTCCCCCAGACCGGTGAGGCCGGTGAAGAGAAGGTGATCCCGGTGACCCTGCAGGAGGGCAGCAACAGCATCAGCTTCGGCAAGGCGCCCAATGACTGGGGTTATATGTTCGTGAAATGGATCAAGATCGCGGCCAAATAATCGAACACCTGGCTGCCTGTGCGAGCCGGCAGCCACCTTATTCGCCCATCAGAAATAAATAACAAGAAGGGTCCTGATGCTCTGTGGATGATTTTATTGTCCGCCACAGAGAATGCCTCGGTGGTGTATTTCCATCACGACGTGACAATGAATGATGCGGTATCGCTGTCCTGGTTATGGAATAACCGCTTATCCCCTGGATAAATAAAAGGATAGAAAAGTGAAGAGAAAGACGATCATCGCTACCCTGCTGCTCGGCTGCAGCACCGTGCCCGCTCTGCTGCTGAGCCCTTCGGCCCTGGCCGCGACCACCTACCCGACCTGTGCCTCGGCGGCCAGCGACCCGGACGGTGACGGCTGGGGCTGGGAGAATGGCCAGAGCTGCCAGGTGGTGGCTGGGTCGGGCGGCGGCGCGACCACTTACCCGACCTGTGCCTCGGCGGCCAGCGATCCGGATGGTGACGGCTGGGGCTGGGAGAATGGCCAGAGCTGCCAGGTGGCCAGCTCCACACCGACACCGGGCACGGGGGACATGTATGTGAAGGATGGCCAGCTTTACTCCGCCAGTGGTCAGCGCTTCATCGCCCGCGGCATCAACCTGCAGTATGGCGACAACCCGGGGGCGGCCTTCGCGGCCATCACGCCGATCGCCAATACCGGCGCCAACATAGTGCGACTGCAACTGCGCAAGCACACCACGGCCCAGGAGCTGCGCGGTGCCCTCGATGCCATCGTCGCCCGCAACATGGTCGCCATGCCCATGTATTGGGAGAGCGACGTGACCTGCCAGAGCAACCCGCAGCCGCTGCAGACCGCCGTCGACTCGCTCTGGCTCGGCAGCTGGAAGGCCGTGATGCAGGATCCCAAGTACAAGGGCAAGATCCTGCTCAACATCGCCAATGAATGGGGTGAGGATACCAACAATTACGCCGACTTTATCACCACCTACAAGGGGCTCATCAAGGGACTGCGCGATGGCGGCTATACCATGCCGCTGGTGATCGATGCGGCCCACTGTGGCCAGTACGTGCAGAGCTTCCTCTCGGGTCGTGGCAGCGAGTTGCTCAATGCCGATGCCAGCAAGAACCTGCTGTTCTCCCTGCACGCCTACCACTGGCTCTGGGACACGCCTGCCGAGATCGATGCCGCCATTGCCCAGATGAAGGTGCAGAACCTGGCATTCCTGTTTGGCGAGTTCGGAGACAAGCGCTTCCAGGCCCCCAACAACGTCGATCACTATCATCTGCTTGGCAAGGCGCAGAGCGAGTCGGTAGGGTGGATAGCCTGGTCCTGGAAGGGGAATGGTGCCGGGGAAGAGGAGGTGCTAGACATGTCCTACGACTACGGCAGCATGGATCTCTCCCCAAGGGGAAATGACATCGTGTTCGGTGAGGCCGGCATTCGCCAGACGGCGTCCGCACTGCAATAGCATCTGGCTCACAGGGCGGGAGTCTGGAGGTTCCCGCCCCGTTGGGGGCATGGTAGGATGAAACCAGTTGTAAACCGGTTACCGGAATTGAACCCATGGCCAATATTACCGATGTATCGCGTCTTGCGAATGTGTCCAAAGCCACTGTTTCCCGCGTTCTGAGCGGCTCGCGCGGCGTGCGGGAAGAGAGTCGCCTGGCCGTGCTGCAGGCTGCAGAACAGCTGAATTTTCGACCCAATGCCACGGCCCGCTCTCTGGCGACCCAGGCGACGGATTGCGTGGGGATCATCCTCTCTTCCCAGCTTGGCAACCGGCTGGCCAGCATGCTGCCAGTGCTGGAAGGGGCGCTGACCAAGGCGGGCAAGAGCATGCTGGTGCGCTTCGCCGACGAGGCGGAGCAACAGCAGCGGGCGGTCGATGAGCTGTTGGGGGGGCGTTGTGACGGCGTGCTGGTGCTGGGAGCCAAGCAATCCATGGCGCCGGACGAGCGCCTCATCCAGCTCGATGGGGTGAGCGATTCGGACAACCTCAATCTCTGCTACGACCTGACGTTTGCCACCGAGAGCGCCTGCCGCTTCCTGCTTGGCAAGGGGCATCGCCAGTTGGTGCTGATGCTGGACGACAAGCTGTCGCCGGCGGGCAAGAGTGCCATCACGGGCTATCAACAGGCACTGCAGCAGCAATCCCTGCCCTACAACGGCCAATTGGTGATCGACGGTGCCGACAACCAGCAGGCGCTGCTCGGCCTGCTCAACCGCTATCTGCCCTTCACCGCCCTGGTGGTGCAGCAGGATGCCCAGGCGGCCGATGCCATGCGACTGCTGCGTGAGTTCAACCTCCACGTTCCCCAGGATGTGTCCGTCATCAGCCTGGAGGGGGCCACCCTAGCAAGCCAGCTGACTCCGCCATTGACCTGCATCGAATACCCGAGTGAACGGCTGGCCCAGGAGAGCGTGCGCGTGCTGCTGGCACAGCTGGCACAAGGCCTGCGTCCGGCCGACGAACCGCAGAAGTTCCAGGGGCGTCTGGTGGTGCGTGAGTCGGTACTGGCCCGCTAGGGCTTGACCTTGCCGGAGGCGGCAGCTTTAGGTTGAGGTCACATCGACAGAGGAGAGAGCCCATGACCATCGAACTCACCGTTACCGGCATGTCCTGCGGCGGCTGCGCTGCCAGCCTGCAAAAGGCCTTGCTGGCTCAGCCGTCAGTCCGCACCGCCACGGTCGACTTTGCCAGCCGCCAGGCCGTCATCGAGAGTGAGCTGAGCAAAGCCGAGTTGATCGCCCTGATCGAGGCGAGAGGCTTTCAGGTAGAGTGAATTATCACTTAATTGGTATAAATCAGACTAATATTCTGTTTAATTCTTTTTATTGGTGAGAGTGATCACTTAAATCCCGTTTGAAAAGAATAAAAATGCTGCAATTCCCTCATCCAAAAGGATTGCAGCATGACCCTTCCCATTCGCAAGACCCTGATCGCCGCCGTACTCGGCCTGACCCTCTCCCCCATGGCCATGGCGCTGCCCAGCGTGCACATTCTGGCCACCGGCGGCACCATCGCCGGGGCGGGCCAGTCCGCCACCCAGTCCAACTACGAGGCAGGCAAGGTGGCCATCGAGACGCTGATCGCCGCCGTGCCCGAGATGAAAAACGTGGCCGACGTGCAGGGTGAGCAGGTGGTCAAGATCGGCTCCCAGGACATGAACGACGAGGTGTGGCTCACGCTCGCCAAGCGCGTCAACGCGCTGCTGGCCAGGGATGACGTGGACGGCATCGTCATCACCCACGGCACCGACACCATGGAGGAGACCGCCTACTTCCTCAATCTGACCGTCAAGAGCGACAAGCCGGTGGTGCTGGTGGGCGCCATGCGCCCCTCCACCGCCATGAGCGCCGACGGCCCCATGAACCTCTACAACGCCGTGGTGACTGCCTCCGACCCCGCCTCAAAGGGACGTGGCGTCATGGTGGCGATGAACGACACCGTGCTGGATGCCCGGGACGTCACCAAGACAAACACCACAGGAGTGCAGACCTTTGCTTCCCCCAACTTCGGCCCGCTCGGCTACATCCACAACGGCAAGATCGACTACCAGCGCAGCCCGGCCCGCCAGCACACCAGCAAGACCCCGTTCGATGTGAGCAAGCTCGACAAGTTGCCCCAGGTCGGCATCGTCTACAGCTACGCCAACGCCTCGGATCTGCCGGCCAAGGCCCTGGTGGATGCCAAGTTCGACGGCATCGTCAGCGCCGGGGTGGGCAACGGCAACCTCTACCACACCCTGTTCGACACCCTGGCCAAGGCGAGCAAGGACGGCATTCGCGTGGTGCGTTCCGCCCGCGTGCCGACCGGCTCTACCACCCTGGATGCGGAGATCGATGATGCCAAGTACGGCTTCGTCGCCGCCGAGACCCTCAACCCGCAGAAAGCGCGGGTGCTGCTGATGCTCGCCCTGACCCAGAGCAAGGATCCGGCCCAGATCCAGCGCTGGTTCCAGCAGTTCTGAGACCTCGGATCGGTCTGATTGACACTACCCCGTGAGATGAAGGGCAGGATGGGATCCTGCCCTTTCTTGTTGCGCCAGAGGCAGAGGCCGGCCCTCAGCTCATCATCAGCCAGCCGCAGAAACCCAGGTAAACCAGCCCCACCAGGGCGAGCCTGCCCGCCGTCATCCGCTCCCGACTGAACCCCCTCCACTGCAGCGCGACCGCCAGCAGCGTCACCAGGGAGGAGGCCATCATGGTGCTGTCCAGCAGCCAGGGGGTGAACAGCAGGCAGAACGCCTTGGGAATGGTGCCCTGGATCATCATGGCGCCGGAGATATTCGCCAGTGCCAGCCGGTGCTTGCCCTGCCGCACCCAGATGAGCACGTTCATCAGCTCGGGCATTTCGGTGGCCACCGGGCTCAGCAGCAGGGCGGCCACTACCGGAGAGAGACCGAACAGCTCGCCCATGTTCTCCAGCTGGTGAACGAACAGCTGGGCCGCCAGCGCCACCACACCGAGCGCCACCAGGGTTTGCAGCAGCACCTTGCCGAGCGCCGGGATCCTGGTGTGCGGATCCAGCTTGAGGGGGGAGGGCAATTCGGCATCGTGGCTGTCGGTCTGTTTCAGCTCACGTCGCACATAGAGGAGGTACATCAGCACGAACAGGGGGGCCAGCCAGGTTTTACCGGTGAAGGCCATCATGCCAAGCAGCACGGCCAGCAGGAAGATACCGGCAAACCAGGCCTGATCGCGGCCTATCTCGCGCTGCACCTCACCATGAATGACCCTGTGCCCATGGTCCAGGCACAGCAGCAGGGTCACGCCAACGGCGGCATAGCCAAGGGTGGAGAGCACCAGGGGACCGCCGAGGGCCGCACCTATGCCTATCTGCTGCTGGGCGGGGGCATCCCCCATCAGCAGGGCGGTCAGGGTGACGATACATTCGGGCAGGGCCGTGCCGAGGGCCGCCAGCAGAGAACCGGTGGCACTTTGGGACAGTTTGAAATGATGGCCGGTCCATTCGATGCCGTTGACGAAGTATTCGCAGGCCAGATAGATGGTGACGGCAGAGATCAGAAATAACAGCAGGGTGATCAGCATGATGAGTAACCGCCAGGCGAGCAGAACAACCGATGGACCCGATACGGCTCGCCCGGCTGGCGTGCATATCGGGGCCAAAGGTCTTGCAGGACGATAGGTGCTATCGCCGCCCATGCCATGGATCTGCGGATCCAAGAGTGTTGACATGGGCCCTGCCCGGATTTCGGGCGGGTTGCTACTCCCCAGTGACAGTGCGGGCTTTTTACCAAGTGGCTCGGTGAGGCGCAAGACCAACAGGGGATGATCCGCGCGACAAGTTGTAAAAGGATGTGACAACCCTCGACTCTCCCGTCCGGGATCCTGATCTTTTTACGGGGATCCTTGTGCTGGCACAGCGATTGCTATGAGTTGGCTACTGTCCACATTGACTTGGGAAGGGTGAACGATGAAACGGTGGATCCAACATTTTTACCAGCTTAATCGCCTCAACTGGCTGATGGTCTGGCTGCTGCTCTGCTGCAGCATCATCCTGCTGTTTCCGGCCGGATTGATGAAAGGTGCCGTGAGCCAGTGGGCCACGGCTCATGCGGCCTGGCTTGGGGTCGGCATGTTGATCGCCATCTCCTATTTCTGCAGTCAGGGCTTCCTGATCGCCTGGGAGTGGGCCTGTGACGAGTGGCAGTCCCGCCGCCAGCAGGATCAACTGGCCCAGATGATTGGCTTCCTCGACTTCAACGAGAAGGCGGTGCTGCGGGAGTTCGTACTGCAACGGAAAAGCGTCATAAACCTGCCGATCACCGAACCCGCCGTCAAAAACCTGATGGATGCCGGCGTGCTCACCTACGCCTACGGCAAGCCGGCGCGAGAGAAGGAAGACGAGAACCAGATCCGCGCCCTGATGATCGCCCTGCCGGCTCGCCCTCTGCTGACCTACAAGGTTCTGGGACTGTCGCGGGGCAAGATGAGCGACGAGCAGGTGGAGCAGATCATGAACGCCAGACCCAAGTTCGCGCAGAAGAGCCTCCAGCGCTGACCTTTCCCCATCCCCATAAAAGAAAAGAGCCGGACATCTGTTCCGGCTCTTTGCTGTCTGGCGTTGCTTATTCGGTTCTGGCCTTGAGGTAGCCGGCGTAGTCGGGCACCTGGACGCTGAATGCCTGCTGCATGTGCGGGCTGTCCATGATGAAGTCCGCCGTCGCCTCGTTGGTGGCGACCGGGATGTTCCAGACGGCCGCGAGGCGCAGCAGGGCCTTGACGTCAGGATCGTGGGCGGCGGGATTGAGGGGATCCCAGAAGAAGATCATCACGTCTATCTTCCCTTCGGCGATGAGGGCGCCGAGCTGCTGATCCCCTCCCATGGGGCCGGAGAAGAGGCAGGTAATGGGCAGCTGCGCCTTCTTGCCGAGCAGGGTGCCCGTGGTGCCGGTCGCATAGAGATGGTGGAGCTTGAGCTCCTCCTTGCGGCGCAGCACCCAGTTCAGCAGAGGGGCTTTCATGTTGTCGTGAGCCACCAGGGCAACCCGTTTGTGGGGCGCCATCTCGCGTGCAATCAGTTCCATGGAGGTCATCCGTAGCAAAATGATGGGAATGGGGTCGTATCCTAATCGAAAGCGGCGCCTGCCGCTGCCCCATGCATCGTAACTGTGATCCCGGAGGCGGTTCAATCCGGCGCCTGCCATCCTGACAGCCTCTGGCCTGCCTTGTCAGCAACCAGGTTGGCTACCGTATCGTTGGGCAAGATCTCTGCCGCTGGTGCCATGAAAAAACCCGCCTGGGCGGGTTGGGATTGTCTCTTGATGTCATCGCGATTCAGGATGACTCGGCATGGAGCTGGGATTGCTGGTAGTTTTCCAGACCGATACGGGCGATGAGATCGAGCTGGGTTTCCAGCCAGTCCACATGCTCCTCTTCATCTTCCAGGATCTCCTGGAACAGGTCGCGGCTGACGTAGTCCTGCACGGACTCGGCATAGGTGATGGCGACTTTCAGGTCGGGGATGGCGTCCATCTCCAGAGACAAGTCACAGCGCAGCATCTCTTCCACCGTCTCACCGATGCGCAGCTTGCCCAGATCCTGCAAGTTGGGCAGCCCTTCCAGAAACAGCACCCGCTTGACCAGCTCGTCGGCATGTTTCATCTCATCGATGGATTCGTGATACTCCTTGTGCCCCAGCCCCTTGAGGCCCCAGTCATCATAGATGCGGGCATGCAGGAAGTATTGGTTGATGGCAACCAGCTCATTGGCCAGCACCTTGTTGAGGTGGGCAATGATTTTGGGATCTCCTTTCATCGACATTACTCCTCGTTTTCGAGCCTAGGCAACGATCACTAGAGCTTAGTCCAGAAACATGACCATAACGTGATGGGGGAAAGTCGTCCCCTGGAGGGCAGAAGGAGAGATGAAGATGAGAAGTCGGCGGTTTTACGCCACTTCGTAATAGAGCGGTGCCTGCTCTGACTCCATCTTGTCGATTTCGGTAGCGATGATCTCCATCGCCATGCGCACACATTTACCACATTGGGCACCGACTTCCAGCGACTGTTTCAACTGTCGGAATTCAGTCTTGCCTGCCTGTACCGCCTTGCGGATCTGGTTATCTGTGATGCCGCGGCACAAACACACGTACATAATCTGGACCTCATGCTGGAATGAGATGAAATCTAAATGAGAATAGTTCGTAGTGCAAAGAACGAATGGTAATAAGATCCCGTGCTTGCCAGTGATTCCACCCTTGGGGAGAATGCCTTTATAAGAGAGGATGCGAACATGTTCAAAAAACTATTCAATGCCCTGTTCAAGGGAGAGATCGCCCAGAGCCCCGAGGTTGAGCCCATCGAATACATGGGCTATCTCATCTATCCCGAGCCCATGGCGGAAGGGGGGCAATACAGGCTGGCAGGTCGCATCACCAGGGAGATCGACGGGCAGTTACAGACCCATCGCTTCATCCGCTCCGATCTCTTTGCCAACCCGGCGGATGCCGAGCGCTTCATGGTGCAAAAGGCCCATACCTTCATCGACCAGATGGGGGAGCGCATGTTTGAACCCCGTGTGAAGCCAGACGCCAGCCCAGCTCCATGATGTCAGCCTTGCGCCACGCTATCGCTCATGCCGGCGAGCGGCGTCTGATCTGGCTGGAAGGGGAGCAGGATGACTGCATCGTTCGTGCCGAATCCTTGCTGTGGGGGGCGGTGTTCTGGCTGGGGCAGGGTCCTGAGCGTCATGCTCCGCAGCCTGCCGCCAAGGCGCTTCAACGGCTCGGTCAGGAGTGCGACACCCTGGTATTCAATGCCTTCAGCGGTTTTCACCCCGATGCATTCGGTGCCTTGGCGGGGACATTGAGGGCTGGGGGGCTCTTGCTTCTGCTGACCCCGCCGCGGGAGGCATGGCCGACCTACCCAGACCCTGATCGTCAGAGGCTGGTCGCCCAGCCAGAGGAGGTCGATCGTGCCGGGCAGGGGTTCATCTCCCGTCTGGTACGGTTGCTGGAAGAAGATCCGGCGCGAGATCTGACGCCTGCCTCTTGTGATATTACCTGGCAGCCTCTCGACGGAGACCGGCCGCTGAGCGCGGATCAGGCCCGTGCGCTGCCCGCCATCCACAACGTGTTGCACGGCCATCGCCGCCGCCCCCTGGTGCTGAGTGCCGATCGCGGTCGTGGCAAGAGCGCCGTGCTGGGGCTGGCGAGCGCCGACTTGCTGAGTCGGGATCCGGCCTTGACGATAGCGGTGACGGCCCCTTCCCACGCTACAGTGGCGACACTTTTTGCCCATGCAGAGCGCGCGCTGGCAGAGATGCCTGAGCGGCTGGCCGGTCTGAGCTATGTGTCCCCTGATCGGGTGGCTCAAGGAGACGTGCTGGCGGATCTGCTGCTGGTAGATGAAGCCGCCGCCATCCCGACCCCACTGCTGGAGGCCATGCTGGCCCGCCACAGTCGTATTGTCTTCGCTACAACGGAGCACGGCTATGAGGGGACGGGGCGCGGCTTTCATCTGCGCTTCAAGCGGATACTCGATGAGCAAACCCCGGATTGGCAGGAGCTGCGCCTGGTGGAGCCCATTCGCTGGAGCCTGAGCGATCCGCTGGAGCCTCTGATCTTCCGGCTCCTTGGTCTGAATGCTGACATATCGGCACCTCATCCCCCGACATCACCGACCTGGCGCCTGGTCGGACAAGATGAGCTGGCCCGTGATGACGCGCTGCTCAATCGGGTGTTCGGCCTGCTCGTGCTGGCTCACTACCAGACCAGCCCCAGTGATCTGCGGTATTTGCTGGAGGGGCCGGATCTCGACATTCATCTGATGGAGCAGGGACAGGAGTTGCTCGGGGTGGCGCTGGTCGCGCGGGAGGGCAATATACCCCCTGATCTGGCACATGCGATCTGGGCCGGACGAAGGCGCCCTCGTGGACATCTGCTGCCCCAGTCGCTGCTGGCCCACGCCGGTTTCGTGACGGCGGGGGAGCGCTCTTATGCCAGGGTGATGCGCATCGCCATCCATCCTGCCCTTCATCGTCTCGGGCTGGGGTCCCGGTTGCTGGACAAGCTGGTATCACATTACCGGGCATTAGGGGTCGATTATCTGGGTTCTGCCTTCTCCGCCAGCCCAGATCTGCTGCCATTCTGGCTCAAGGCGGGATTGAAGGTGCTGCGTTTGGGTCTGCAGCGCGATGCGGCCAGCGGCAGTCATGCAGCTTTGCTGCTGATGCCGCTGCAATCGGAATATCACGCCGAGCTGGCGCAATGGCGACAGCGTTTCATGAGCCAGTTGCCGGCCCTGCTGGCGGGTGAACTCAAGAGGCTGGATACCGAACTGGTCTGGCTATCCCTCAGAGGCGGACCTGTCACTCATGTGCCGGATCTGGATGAATTCGAGCATCGGGAACTCGATTGCTTTGCCCACCATCACAAACCATTCGAATTGTGCCAGGGGACACTGCAACGCTGGCTGCTCCGGCAAGTGATGATGCTGGATGCGTTGAGTCAGGATGAACGACGGTTGCTGATCGCCACCATCTGGCAATATGCGTCCTGGTCCGAGCTGGCTGCCCGACAGGGTGTCGCGGGCAAACCCGCCCTGATAAAAGCATTGCGCTCCCTGCTGGCCAGACTGCTGGCTCAGCAAGCACCAGCGGGCTGACACCCGCCTCTGGCACGGCAGAAAACCGCGGAGCCCGGGAGGAACCCATGGCCCCTCCCGGGTTCTGCACATCGATTCGACTCACCATGGCTAAAGCTCTCCCCGTTCAAGACGTGGCCACCCCGGGACCCGTTTCTCCCTCTTCCCTGCTCGCGTTTTGCCTATTGCCACTGCTCTGATGAGCCTGGTCAGGGCTGTCTGCATTTTGGTTTTTTCTGAATATGGACTAATACTTGAATGTGAAATGAATTTTAATAAATGCATTATTTTCAGATGGTTAGCTTTTGGTGTATGGAATGCAGGCCATCTTCTCCAACGTGCACAGGGAGTGCAATGTGAGAAACGATGCAGCTCAGGCAGGTGCCTGAATGATGATGTGGTTCATCAGCAGCAGCGCCTTTGCCAATGAGATCCGGTTCAACATGACGCGCGGGGCGACCGCCATCAGCCAGCAGGTCTATGACCTGCACATGACGATTTTCTATATCTGTTGCGTCATCGGTCTGCTCGTCTTCGGCATCATGTTCTGGTCCATCGTGCACCATCGAAAATCGCGCGGTGCCAAAGCCGCCCAGTTTCACGAAAGCACCCGCATCGAGTTGCTGTGGACGGCCATCCCCGTGTTGATACTGATCGCGATGGCGGCACCGGCAACCTCGACCCTGTTGAAGATGGAGGATACCTCCAAGGCCGATCTCACCGTCCTCGTCACGGGCTCGCAATGGAAATGGCATTACAAATACCTCGAGTATCCGGTGGCGTTTTATTCCCTGCTGGCGACCAGCAAACAGCAGATCTCCGGTGATGCCCCCAAGGGCGGCAATTATCTGCTGGAGGTGGATAACCCTCTGGTATTGCCGGTCGGCAAGAAGATCCGTTTCCTGATGACCTCGGACGATGTCATTCACTCCTGGTGGGTTCCCGCCTTCGCCGTGAAAAAAGATGCCAATCCTGGCTACATCAACGAGTCCTGGACCCGGATCGACAAGCCGGGCACCTATCGTGGGCAGTGCGCCGAGCTGTGCGGGAAGGATCACGGTTTCATGCCCGTGGTTGTGGTGGCCAAATCCGCAGAGGAGTTCGAGAAGTGGATTGCCAGAAAGGGAGACGAGCAGGCAACTGCCAAGGCACAGCAACAGGCGCAGGCAGCGGAGACCATGACGTTGCCACAAGCCATGGCGCAGGGGGAGAAAGTCTATCTGGGCCACTGTGCGGCCTGTCATCAGCCCGCGGGTACCGGATTGCCGGGCATCTTCCCGGCGCTCAATGGCAGCAAGGTGACCACACAGGCGGAGCATCGGGCCCAGCATCTGGACATCGTCCTGCATGGCAAGAGCGGCACGGCGATGCAACCTTTTGGCAAACAGTTGACGGCGCAGGAACTGGCCGCCGTCATCACCTATGAGCGCAATGCCTGGGATAACAAGACCGGTGACCTTGTGCAGCCAGCCGAGGTGCAGTCCCTTCTCAACCCGGCCAATCTGGACAAGGACAAGTGAGGCGTCGGCATGAGTGATGGAATCACGGATACCCCGCACAGCGAACATGTCCACCAGCCAGCGGCCGGTCTGAGGCGCTGGCTCTACACCACCAATCACAAGGACATCGGTACCCTGTATCTGTGCTTTGCTCTCACCATGTTCTTTACCGGTGGCGCCATGGCCATGGTGATCCGGGCAGAACTGTTCCAGCCCGGACTGCAACTGGTGGAACCCCTGTTTTTCAACCAGATGACCACAGTACACGGCCTTATCATGGTCTTTGGTGCCGTCATGCCCGCCTTCACCGGCCTCGCCAACTGGCTGATCCCCATCATGATTGGGGCCCCTGACATGGCGCTGCCCCGCATGAACAACTGGAGCTTCTGGATCCTGCCGTTTGCTTTCCTCATCCTCCTGTCGAGCCTGTTTATGGAGGGAGGCGGCCCCAGTTCTGGCTGGACCTTCTATGCCCCCCTGTCCACCCAGTACAGCGGCAACAGCACGGCCCTGTTTGTCTTTGCCATTCACATCATGGGGATCTCCTCCATCATGGGGGCCATCAACGTCATCGTGACCATCTTCAACCTGCGGGCGCCGGGCATGGGCTGGATGCAGATGCCGCTGTTTGTCTGGACCTGGCTCATCACGGCGTTTCTGCTCATCGCTGTCATGCCGGTGCTGGCGGCTGCGGTGACCATGGTGCTGACGGACAAGTATTTCGGGACCAGTTTCTTCGATGCGGCCGGTGGGGGGGATCCTGTCCTGTTTCAGCACATTTTCTGGTTCTTCGGGCACCCGGAAGTCTACATCATGATATTGCCGGCTTTCGGCATCGTCTCCAGCATCATTCCGACCTTCTCCCGCAAGAAGCTGTTCGGTTATCGCTCCATGGTCTATGCCACCAGCAGCATCGCCTTGCTCTCCTTCATGGTCTGGGCTCACCACATGTTCACCACCGGATTGCCCGTGGTGGCGGAGCTGTTCTTCATGTACACCACCATGTTGATCGCGGTGCCGACAGGGGTAAAGGTATTCAACTGGCTTGCTACCATGTGGCGTGGTTCTCTGACATTCGAGACCCCCATGCTGTTTGCCATCGCCTTCATCACTCTGTTCACCATTGGCGGTTTCTCCGGGCTGATGCTGGCCATGACGCCGGCTGATTTTCAGTATCACGACACCTATTTCGTAGTGGCCCATTTCCACTATGTGCTGGTGACCGGTGCCGTCTTCTCGATCCTGGCTGCGGCCTACTACTGGTTGCCGAAATGGACGGGGCACATGTATGACGAGCGGCTCGGCCAATGGCATTTCTGGTGTTCGCTCGTCTCGGTCAATGTGCTGTTTTTCCCCATGCATTTTGTCGGGCTGGCGGGCATGCCTCGCCGCATTCCCGATTACGCCCTGCAATTTGCCGACTTCAACATGCTGATCAGCCTGGGGGGCTTTGCCTTCGGCTTGTCCCAGCTGCTGTTTGTCTGGGGCGTGATCAAATGCATCAGAGGCGGAGCCAAGGCGAGCGATCGGGTATGGGAGGGGGCCGAGGGGCTGGAATGGACGCTCTCTTCTCCCCCTCCCTATCACAGTTTCCAGACTCCGCCGGATATCCGGTCGGAAGAGCGTTAGGGAGGTCATATGACCCAGGTCAGTCATGCCCCCTTGCTCAGAAAACTGGCTCTGGTCGTGCTCGTCATGTTTGGTTTTGCCTTTGCGCTGGTGCCGCTTTATGACGTCTTCTGCCGGATCACCGGCCTCAATGGCAAGACGTCTGATCAAGCGGCCAGTACGGAGCGGGCGGTGATCGACAGCAAGCGGAGCATCCAGATCGAGTTTCTTGCTCATGCGGATACCCGGATGCCGTGGGAGTTCAGCGGTGAGACGGCTCGGCTGTCGGTGCGGCCGGGGGAGGTGAAGATGGTCAACTTTCGGGTGTTCAATCCCACGGAGCGGGCCATGGTGGGTCAGGCGGTCCCGTCGGTCTCTCCCGGTCCCGCCGCAGCCTATCTGAAGAAAGTGGAGTGTTTCTGCTTCAATCGCCAGGAGCTGAGGGCAGGGCAGAGCAAGCTGATGCCGCTCAAGTTCTATATCGATCCGGCACTACCGGGCAGCATCAATACCATCACGCTTTCCTACTCGCTCTATGACATCACGGAGTCCGTACCTGCACCGGCACTCGCACAGAGGAAATGACCATGGCCAAGGTGAACCAGACCTATTATGTCCCGGACCAGAGTCGCTGGCCCATCATTGGTGCCATTGCACTGTTTTTCCTGGCGTTGGGGGCGGGACATCTGGTCAATGAAGTGGCGAGTGGGCAGACCGGTTTCGGCCGGTATCTGATGATGGCCGGTGTCGCCCTGCTGGCATTCATGTTGTTTGGCTGGTTCCGTCACATCATCCGGGAGTCCATGACCGGGCTCTACAGCGCCCAGATGGACAGATCCTTCAGGCAGGGCATGGTCTGGTTCATCTTCTCCGAAGTGATGTTCTTTCTGGCTTTTTTCGGAGTGCTGTTCTATGCCCGCCAGCTTGCGGTGCCCTGGCTGGATGGTGCGGGCCACAGGGTGATGACGGGCCAGCTGCTGTGGCCGGATTTCACCGCTCACTGGCCCCTGCTCAAGACGCCCGGCGGGGCCACGACCCAGGCCATGCCCTGGCTGGGGATCCCCCTCATCAATACCTTGATCCTGCTCGGCTCCTCCGTGACCCTGCTGTTTGCACACATGAGTCTGGAAAACGGCAGACGCATGCGGCTCAAGGGGATGTTGCTGGCCACCGTGGTGCTCGGGCTGACATTCCTGTGGTTTCAAGGCTATGAGTATCTGCATGCCTATCGGGATCTCGGGTTGCGGCTGGATTCCGGCATCTATGGCAATACCTTCTTCATTCTGACCGGGTTCCATGGACTGCACGTGCTGCTGGGCACCCTTTTCCTGACCATCATCTGGCTGCGCATCATGTTGAGGGATCATTTCACCCCACAGCGTCATTTCGCTTTCCAGGCTGCGGCCTGGTACTGGCACTTCGTCGATGTGGTCTGGCTCTGTCTGTTCGTCTTTGTCTACCTGCTTTGATGCCGTGCTCAGTAGGGGCGAGGGTTGGGCTCCAGCCAGCCCATCGCGAGAGAGAGCAGCAGTATGATGACCACCAGCAGGGAGAAGAAGACGCGTCGGCCCAGAGGTACCGACATCTTTTGCGTATTGCCTGCACTGAGCATCAGCCAGAGGGCGTGAAACAGCTGGCCGATGATGAGCAGCAGCATGAGTATCAGAACGACCTTGATCAACATCTTGGGATCCTCCTCGATATGCGCGATTCGGCTGCACGAGACAAGCGACGACCATGGCATCACAGACGCTGGTTCGTCTTGTTGTTCACTCTGGTGGTGACGGCCGGTTTGTGCAAGCTGGCGTTCTGGCAGTGGCAGCGCGGAATGGAAAAAACGGCCTGGCTGGCGCAGATGGCAAAGATGCAGCAGGCCGGGCCAAGGACATTGGCCCAGATCGACTGGCAACACCCGGAGTCACTGGATGGCCAGCCTCTGCAAGGGAAAGCCGAGTGGGTCAGCCCTTATGTCTGGTTGCTGGACAACCAGATCGTCAACGGGGAGGTTGGCTATGACGTGCTCATCCCGGTACGCGCAGAGGGGGGATCCTCACTGTTGCTGGTCAACCTGGGATGGGTGCCCGCGCCATCCGACAGGTCGCAATTGCCCAATCCCGCCATCCCCGCCGCTATGACCCTTGAAGGTGTGCTGCGCATGGCTCCCGGTGGCTTCCTGCTGGGACAGAACATAGAACCAGGCCCCTACCCGAACCGGCTGCAATCCATCAGGGTCGAGACCCTGCGACAGGCAATCGGAGCCCCGCTTGCAGACGCCGTGTTGTATCAAAGACGAACCCCACTCCTCTATCACTACCAGCACAATGTCATGCCTCCCGAAAAACACCGGGCCTATGCGGTGCAATGGCTCGGCTTGGCGCTGGTGGTTCTGTCAGGGGGGGTCATGCTGACGAGGAGGTGCTCCCCATGAGCGGATGGCGACGCTGGCGGGTGCCAGCGCTCTTTGCAGCGGTGATCCTGCTGCCTGTGGTGCTGGCGGCTCTGACTCTTCACCAGGGCTGGTATGAAACCGGCACGCGCAGCAAGGGGCACTGGCTGCACCAGGAGATCTACCTGTTGCAACCGCTTCCTGCCCATCAGCACCAATGGCGACTGGTCTATCTGGTGGCCCCTCGCTGCGAGGGGCAATGCCGGCAGGTCCCCGCGCTGATGGCACGTATCCAGGCCGCACTTGGCCGTAATCTGGACAAGCTGGAGCTGGTCCAGTTGACGCCACCTCACGAGGCAAACAGTGAAATGAGGGAGGGGGATATACTGCTGGTGGACGCCCGCGGGCTGGCCATCTTGCGTTACGAGGTGCCCGGCAGCACGACGACCTGGCCGTTGCTTGGCAAGGCGGTACTGTCGGATCTGCAGCAACTGCTCAAATATCAGCGTGGGGTGCAGTGACGATGCAGCCGACATGGGACTCGCATCTTCTGGCTACTGCACGGTCAACGAGGCGGCATATGAAGATGCACAAGAGGCTGGCCTCCGTGGCCATTGCGCTGGCAGTTCTTGTCATCGCGCTCGGTGCTTATACCCGGTTGACGGATGCCGGGCTGGCATGCCCCGATTGGCCAGGTTGCTATGGTTCCCTTGCCATTCCCCGCGCCGAGCATGCGGAACTGGCGGCACAGCGCTATCCGGCCAGCCCGCTTGTTCCTCACAAGGCGCGCAGCGAGATGGTGCATCGCTACTTCGCCGGGGTGCTGGGAGGCGTGATTGTGCTCCTGTCCGGCTTGGGCTGGCGTACAGGCGGCCGACTGCGCCACCTCTCGCTCATCTTGCTGGTGCTGGTTGCGGGTCAGGCGGCACTGGGTATGTGGACGGTGACCCTGGCCCTGCATCCCCTGGTGGTGACCACTCATCTGCTGGGCGGCTTCGCCATCCTGACCTTGCTTTGGCTCTATCGGGCCGAATTGGCAGGTTTCCCTTCACCCCCGCCCGTACACCAGGGCGTTTCCTGGCTTGGCAGCATGGCCTGTGGCGTGTTGCTGCTGCAGATCGCGCTGGGGGGCTGGACGTCGGCGAACTATGCGGCCATGGCGTGTGTGGAGTTTCCCTTGTGCCAGGGCAACTGGCAGGCAGAGCTGAATTGGGCGCAAGCCTTTCATCTCCCTCTGGGGCACGCCAGCTATGAGTTCGGCGTGCTGGGCAAGGAGGCGCGCCAGACCATTCACATCGCCCATCGCCTGGGAGCGCTGACCACGGCCTTGCTGGTGGGGGCTTTCGCCCTCGCGCTGCTCTGCCAGCGGACGCCCCTGAGAGGATTTGGCTGGTTGTTGCTGGGTCTGCTGACCGTGCAGATTGCCTTGGGATTGGCGAACGTCCATCTGGCCCTGCCGCTGGCCAACGCCCTTGCACACAATCTGGTGGCCGCCCACCTGCTGGCCTGTTGTGTGCTGGCGCGCGGGAGCCTCTCTTTGCATCATCACGACCCCTTGGCATCCCCTGGGATGGTCAGGAGCCGGACATGAATGGGAGAGGGCGGGTACAGCGCTTCGCCCTCCGCCGGGTGCACGATTATTGTCAGTTGACCAAACCAAAGGTGGTCGCCCTGCTGCTCCTGACCGCCTGGGTGGGCATGCTGCTGGCCGAGCCGACACGCGCCTCTCTGGACAAGATGATACTGGGCCTGTCGGGGATTGGACTGCTCGCTGCCGGGGCGGCAGCCATGAACCATTCTCTGGATAGCGGCATCGATGCCCGGATGCCAAGAACGCGCTGGCGCCCGGTCGCCACGGGACGGATCACGCCGGGGCAGGCGATGAGTTTCGCGATCTGTCTGGCACTGTCGGGGTTTGTTCTGCTCCATTGGGGCGTAAATCCCCTGACTGCCTGGCTAACCCTGGCCAGCCTGTTCGGCTATGCGGTCGTCTATACCCTGCTGCTGAAGCGGGCCACGCCGCAGAATATCGTCATCGGCGGATTGGCGGGAGCCATGCCACCGCTCTTGGGCTGGACCAGCATCACGGGGCAGCTTTCGGCCGAGCCCTGGCTGCTGGTGATGATCATCTTTACCTGGACGCCGCCCCATTTCTGGTCTTTGGCCATCCACCGGCGCGATGACTATGCCGGTGCCGATATTCCCATGCTGCCCGTCACCCACGGCACCGATTTCACCAAGACCGCCATCCTGCTCTATCTGCTGATCCTGACGCTCGTCTGTCTGCTGCCCTATCTGATCGGTATGTCGGGGCTTGTCTACCTGGTCGGCAGCCTTGGGTTGAACCTCGGATTCTGCTGGCATGGTTGGCTGTTGAAGTACGGGGATCGGCCCGGCCAGGCGATGCGCACCTTCCGTTTCTCCATCTATCACCTGATGTTGCTGTTTGGTCTGCTGATTCTGGATCACCACTGGCTGTGGCGGTTGTCATGACGTTGATGCGGGTCGAGGTCGGGTGAATGGTGACGCTGCGTCGGTGCACAGCAGGGATGCACAGACCTGATGCAAAACAAGATGGCCCCTTGGGGCCATCTTGTTTTCAGGGGGACGGAGTGGAGCCTAGAGCTTGACCATGATATGGCGCGGTACCGTGTAGTCCTCCAGCGCACAGAGGGAGAGATCCTTGCCGTAGCCGGACATCTTCATGCCGCCGTGGGGCATCTCGGAGGTGAGCATGAAGTGGGTGTTGATCCAGGTGCAGCCGTACTGCAGGTGGCTGGCTACCTTGCTGGCAAGGCCGAGATCCCGGGTCCAGACCGAGCTGGCGAGGCCGTAGTCCGAGTCGTTGGCCCACTGCACCACCTGCTCGGCGTCGCTGAAGCGGGTCACCGACACCACCGGGCCAAATACCTCCCGGCGCACAATTTCATCCTCCTGACGGGCATGGGCGATCAGGGCCAGGGTGAGGGGGGTCAGTTTCATCTTGCTCTCCTTGCTGGGGCGGGCACGGTTGTGATGCCACGCTGACAATTAACATCCTGTTAACCAGTCATGAGCGTAGGAGAAGCCGTGAGCAATGAGAATTTCAATTTTTAACGCCAGAGGTATCTTAAAAATTGATATCGAGTGCAGATGAATCTGAATTTCTGCAAGAGACCCCGTGACGGAGCAGGAGGCTCCACTCAGCGGGGAAGGTGCTGGCGGGCCCGCAGCCGGCTCTGATCCCGCACTATGTCGATGAACTCGCGGGCGGTCCACTCCAGCCGGGAGCCACGCCGCCACACCAGGCCAATGTCGATGGCGGGAATGGGCTCCTTGATGGCGCGGGCCTCGACCCGCTCCTGCTCCAGCGACCAGGGGCGGTAGGCAAAGTCCGGCAGCAGGGCGAGTCCGAGCTGGCTCGCCACCAGGCTGCGTACCGCCTCCACCGAGGCGGTACGCAGCACGATGCGCGGCGAGATGCCGTAGCGGCGCAGGCCGCCGCCGATGATCTGGTCCAGCTGGTCGGCGGTCAGCGAGATCATGGGCTCCTCGCCGAGCGCCTTGAGGGAGAGGGTCGACTCGGCGCAGAGGGGGTGGTTGGCGGCGAGCCAGACCCGCAGCGGCGAGCGGGTCAGCAACTCGGTATCGAACGCCTCCTGGCGGATGGTGCGGTTGGTCATCAGGATCCCCACGTCCACCTCGCCGTTGACGATCTGGTGTTCGAGATAGGGCTGCTCATCCTCCTTCACCTCGATCTGTACCGCCGGGAAGGCGCGGCGAAAACGGCCGAGAGCCTCCGACAGATAGTAGCCTGCCACCAGCGTGGTTACGCCTATGGTAAGCCGCCCCTGATCCTGCTGGGCCACCGCCTTGAGGGACTGGCCGGCTTCGGTCATGGCGCTTAGGATGCGACGGGCGTGCAGCAGAAACTGGTGGCCCTGGGTGGTGAGGCTGACGCCGCGCGGGTTGCGCTCGAACAGGGCGCGCCGAGCTCGGTCTCCAGCTCGCGGATGGCGCTGGTGACCGCCGACTGGGAGATGTGCAGCTCGGCGGCTGCCCGGCTCACCGAGAAGCTGTCGGCCACCGCCACGAAATAGCGGATCTGGCGAAAGGTGAAGTTCATCTGGGCGTCCTGCCACGTGGGATCAAGGTGGGTGCCAGCTTAACCTCGAATCGCACCCAGACAAAAGGCGCTGTGATGGCGCCTTTGTCGTTGTTTTTACGGAAATTAGCGGGTTGTCACCGCCTCTGTGACCGGTACACGGTTCACTCCCTTGCCCAGATAGGCGAGGGTGATGGTCACTATGATGCAGGTGAAGCTGAGCCACATGTAGGGCAGGTAGTCGAGGGTCGCTACCCCGAGGACCCCTGCCATGAAGATGCCGTTGTCGCTCCAGGGCACCATGCCGCAGGTGAGGGTGCCGCCAAACTCGGCGTTGCGGGAGAGGTTCTTGCGCGCAAGCCCCAGTCTGTCGTAGTTCTTGGCCATGATCTTGGGGGTCAGGATCAGCGATACATACATAGCGGAACCGAACACGTTGGCCAGGAAGGCGGTGCCGATGGTGTGGCTGGTCAGGCTGCCGGCGCTGTTGATGCGCTTCTCGAAGGCACTGGCGATGACGGAGAGGATGCCGACCTTCTCCAGCAGACCGCCGAAGCCCAAGCCGAAGATGATGACGGCCACGGAACCCAGCATGGACTCCATGCCGCCACGGCCCAGGATGTTGTCGATGAAATCGACGCCTGAGGTGATGGCAAACGGGCTGTAGGCGGAGTGCATCGCCTTCACCGGATCCATGTCCTGGAAGACGATGGCCCAGACAAGACCCAGCAAGGCGCCGAAGCTGATCACCGGGAAGGCGGGCTTGCGGTTGGCCAACAGGCCCAGCACCAGCACCACGGGCACTATGGCCATGGGGGTGATGTTGAACTGCTTGTCGAGGGCGTCCATCACCAGATTGACCTGCTCCAGGCTGACGTTGCCGGAGTACTGCATGCCGACCACGGTGAACAGGGCGGCGGTGATGACGTAGGAGAACAGGCTGATGGGCAGCATCCCCTTGATGTGTTCCATCACGTCGACGTTGGACATGGTCGAGGCCAGCACCACGGAGTCGGAGAGCGGGGAGAGCTTGTCACCGAAGTAGACGCCGGAGAGCACGGCACCGGCTACCAGCGGCGCGGGTACCCCCAGGCTGTGGCCTATACCCATCATGGCGATGCCGGCGGTGGCCGCCGAGCCCCAGGAGGTGCCGGTGGCCAGCGAGGTGAGAGAGCAGATGATCAGGGTCGCCAGCAGGAAGATGGAGGGGTGTATCACCTTGAGGCCGAAGTAGATGATGCTGGGGACGATGCCGCCGGCAATCCAGGTGCCCACCAGGGCACCGACGGAGATCAGTATCAGGATGGCCCCCATCCCCTTGGCGACGCCGTCGACTGCCGCCTGTTCCAGGGATTTGTAATCATGGCCGAGCTTGATGCCGAGCCCCATGATGACGAACCAGGCGATGAACAGTGCCAGCTGGATTGGCAGATCCAGCACGCTGGTGAAGGAGAAGGCCAGGGCCAGGAAAATGGCCAGGCAGGCAAATACTTGCGACATGCCCGGCAATCGGATGTGGTGTTGTTGGTTTTGCATAGACGCTCCCTAAACTCTTGCTCGCCAAGGTCAGCCCCTCTCGTCCTGCGGATGTGTCGATCCCGAGAGGCTTACCAAAAGAGGGCGCAATCTACCATAAAGCGGAGGTGTAAAATCCCTGCTCATTCGGAAAAACAGCTTTAAAATTTTAAAATCCCACAAAATAGTTGATCTAATCGGCATTTTTCACTGTTCAATCGACACCGTTTGATAGCCGGAGATCCATAGGCAAGTTCGATTGCAGATGGCAACACCAAATATGATAATGGTTATCATTAATCTTTTTTCGGACCAATGCCAATGAACTGGATAGCACGCGCTCTGCTCTTGGCCGCCCTTCTGGTGGTGCTGGTCTGGGGTCAGGAGAAGGAATACGGGTTCTGGAGCCTGGGGTTCTTGCTGGCTGCCTGGGTCATGCTGGAACCCAGGCTGAGACCGGTGTTGATCCTGCTGCCGGTTGCGGGAATGACAGGGGTCGTCACTCTGCTCTGGCAGCAGGGCTGGCATTAAGCCTGGCGAGTGGGGACGGCCTGGATCTTGTCGTAGGCCTGGCGCAGGGAGGCGATGACCTTCTTCTCCATCTCGCTGCGTTCGGCGTCTGTCGTGAAGTAGATCATGTCGACATCGTGACGGATGTAGTGGGAAGGAAGCTGGTTGAGTGTCAGGCAGCAGAGGTCTGCCAGCTGATAGGGGGTCAATGTTCGAGCCAACCCCTGCTTTTCTATCTCCTTGAGCACCAGATGCTCATAGAAGTTGTGAATATCGGTATCCAGGATCATGGGAAAACCCCCGTGGTGGCGCAGCATCTTCAACAGCATAGCCATGGGGCATGAAAACACAAAAGGCCCGTTACTCTCGTAACGGGCCTTTGCAGAATGATGGTGCGAAGAGAGGGACTCGAACCCTCACATCCGTGGGACACTAACACCTGAAGCTAGCGCGTCTACCAATTCCGCCACCTTCGCACACTGATTTTCTCCAGCTGGTTTTTAAATGCGGTTGGAGCGCATTTTCTGCGTTTTACATGCCAGAAGCATGGTGCGAAGAGAGGGACTCGAACCCTCACACCCGGGGGGCACTAACACCTGAAGCTAGCGCGTCTACCAATTCCGCCACCTTCGCACATCGGGTTATCAGTCTGGATTTACATGCTGTCTGATAAAAGCATGGTGCGAAGAGAGGGACTCGAACCCTCACACCCGGGGGGCACTAACACCTGAAGCTAGCGCGTCTACCAATTCCGCCACCTTCGCACATCGGGTTATCAGTCTGGATTTACATGCTGTCTGACAAAAGCATGGTGCGAAGAGAGGGACTCGAACCCTCACACCCGGGGGCACTAACACCTGAAGCTAGCGCGTCTACCAATTCCGCCACCTTCGCACATCGGTTATCAGTCTGAATTTACATGCCGTCTGATAAGAGCATGTTGCAGTATGGTGCGAAGAGAGGGACTCGAACCCTCACATCCGTGGGACACTAACACCTGAAGCTAGCGCGTCTACCAATTCCGCCACCTTCGCATCACTGCGGTGGGGGATTCTATAGAGTTTTGGGGGGGCGTCAACAGCCAAAGGGGACTTTTTTCGCTGTTGACGGATAAAGGCGTGCCAAGGGCACAAAACTTCAGCAATCGGCGTCAGACGGTGGCCAGCGCATCCTGATACATCTGTTCGTACAAGATGACGGAGTCTGCCCAGTCGAAGCGGGTGTTCATGGCGTGGTGCTGCACACGGGCAAAGCGTGCCGGTTCCTGCAGATAATGGAGCAAGCTGCGGCGCATGGCATCGAGCAAGGTGCTGGCAGTGGGATCGTTGAAGCAGAAACCGGTCGCGTGCGTCGGGTCGGCATCCCAGTCCACGACGGTATCTTTCAATCCGCCGACGGCCCGCACCAGGGGCAGGGTGCCATAGGCCAGACTGTACATCTGGTTGAGCCCGCATGGCTCGAACAGAGAAGGCATCAGGAAGAAGTCGGCGCCGGCCTCCACCAGGTGGGCCAGACGGTCGTCATAGGCATTGATGAAGGCAAACTTGTCGGGATGCTGCTGGGCAATGCTTTGCAACTGGGCGGCGAGAGAGGGATCACCGGAGCCCACGATCACTACCTGGACCTGATGTTGCAAGAACTTGTCTAGCGCCGGGATGAGCAGGTGTACTCCTTTCTGCTCGGTCAGTCGACACACCATGCCATAGATGGGGAGGTTGCCGACGGGGAGCCCCGTCTCCTGCTGCAGGATGCGCTTGCAGGTGTGTTTGCCATCCAGGTTGTCGGCATCATAGGTGGCGGGCAACAGAGGATCGAAGGCGGGATCCCAGTCCTGATAGTCACAGCCGTTGAGGATGCCACGCAGGTCAGCAGCCCGCTGCTGGAATACGCTGGCCATGCCGTGAGCGCCCGGGTGCGTCAGCAGCTCGCTGGCGTAGTTGGGGCTGACCGCATTGATCTTGTCTGCGTAGAGCACACCGCACTTGAGCAGATTGATGTGACCATAGTCGTAGTTGATGCGCTGCTCGTAGTCGTGGATTTCCGGCACGGCCCAGAACTGCTGGCGATCGAATACCCCCTGAAAGGCCGCGTTGTGAATGCTGATGACCGACCGGGTGCGCTGGAAGAAGGGGTTGTGGGCATGACGGGTTTTCAGCAGCAGCGGCAGCAGACCGGTGTGCCAGTCGTTGCAGTGGGCGATGTCGGGAGCGAAACCCAGCTGTTCGCACGCATGCAGAGCCGCCGCGGCTAGAAAGGCAAAGCGTTCACCGTTGTCGGGATAGGCCTGGTTGTTCTCGGCATAGAGCTGGGGGCGGTCGAAATAGTGCGGGCAATCGAGCAGATAGACGCAGATCCCGTCCAGTTCCAGCTGATGGATGCGATAGCTGATATCACTGCGATCCTGGGGGGTGGGGAGCCAGCGCGAGGCGAGGAGGGTGGCCTCGTCCCGGCGCTTGATGGTCTTGTAGAAGGGCATAATGATGCGCACATCGTGCCCCTGACGGGCGAGATGCTGCGGCAGGGCCTTGGCCACATCCGCCAGGCCCCCGGTCTTCACCAGCCCCTCAACCTCCGAGGCTACAAACAGGATTTTCAGTGGGTTAATAGCCAACTCTTGCTCCCTTAGGTACCACGACGATACCGCCTTCGGATACGGTAAACCGCTCTCTGTCATGGTCCAGATTCTCACCGATCACGGTGCCGGGTGCAATTTCAACGTTTTTGTCGATGATGGCGCGGCGAATGGAGCAACCTTCGCCGATTTTCACATCCCCCAGCAGCACGGATTCACTGATGTGGCTGCAGGGGCCTATGTTGCAGCGAAATCCCAGTATGGATCGCTGGATCTGGCTGCCCTGAATGAAGCAGCCACCGGAGATCAGGGAGTTGGCGATCTTGACCTTGCAGTCGTCGGTATCGATGAAGGTGGCGGGGGGCAGGGGCGGGTAATGGGTGTGCAGCGGCCACTTGCGATTGTAGAGAGAGAAGGGGGCATCATCGGCCACCAGGTCCATGTGCGCCTGCCAGTAAGAGTCGAGCGTCCCCACATCGCGCCAGTAGACGTTGGGCTTCTCGCCCGGGATCACGTTGGTGCTGTAGTCATAGACATAGACGGGGGCACGGGGGAACAGGCTGGGAATGATGTCCTTGCCGAAATCGTGACTGGAGTTCTCCTCGGCGGCATCCCGCTTGAGCTCCCGATAGAGGGCCTCGGTCTCGAAGATGTAGTTGCCCATGGAGACCAGGGCCTGGGTGGGGTCGCCGGGGATGTGTTTCGGGTGACGGGGCTTTTCTTCAAAGCCAATCATGCGCCCTTCCTGATCCACCTCGATCACCCCGAAGGCGCTTGCTTCCTCGATGGGCATGCGCAGTGCCGCGACGGTCAGGGCGGCCGCTTTCTGCTTGTGGAAGCTCACCATCTGGCTCACGTCCATCTTGTAGATGTGATCGGAGCCGAAGATGCAGACGTGCTCGGGGTCGGAGATCTCGATGAAGCGCAGGTTCTGGTAAATGGCGTCTGCGGTGCCGTCATACCAGCGTTTGCCCATTCGCATCTGGGCCGGAATGGGATCGATGAAGCGATCCGTGATGCCGACGATGTTCCAGCCCTTCTTCATGTGCAGATAAAGGGACTGGGACTTGAACTGGGTGAGTACATAGATGCGCAGGAAGTCGGCGTTGACGAAGTTGTTGAGCACGAAGTCGATCAACCGGTAACTGCCGCCAAAGGGCACGGAGGGTTTGCTGCGGGTGGTGGTCAGCGGTTGCAGTCGGGTACCTTCACCGCCTGCCAGTATCATGGTGAGTATGCCTGCCATCGTCGTTCTCTCCCTGAGATCATGATGTTGAAAAGGTTTTCATGTTGCTGCGAAAAAAACACCCCTAAAGGGGTGGTAAACGTTTTCTTGGTACCTTAACAGATCCCGTCTGGCACTCTCTACTTGTTTTATTACAACCGTTGCACTTCTTTAAGCTTTGCTCAGATACACCTTGAATTTGGCGTCGCCCGCGATCACCTCGGTCTGTTTGAAGTGCGCATCCAGTATAGGCTGGTATCGCAGGAAGGCATTGGCGACTATGGTCAGGGCGCCATTTGCGGTCAGGTACTCAGGAGCCTTTGCCAGGAAGGTTTCGGTGGCGGCGTAGAAGGTCTTGAGCCCGGCATGGAAGGGGGGATTCGAGACAATCTGTTGGAATGTTTCGGCAATGTCGGAATAGACATCGGAGGCATGAACACGCCCGCTCAGACCGTTGACCGCCAGGGTTCGGCGGCTGGACTCCAGTGCCAGGGCATTGATATCCACCATGGTGACGGCCAGGGCCGGGTTGCGCTTGGCCAGCACGGAACCGATGACGCCGGCGCCGCAGCCAAAGTCGAGCAGCTTGCCCGTCACGGGGGGGAGGCTCGCCAGCAGCATCTGGGTGCCGAGATCCAGGCCGTCTGCACTGAAGACCCCGGGCAGGGCCATGACGGTCAGGGTGGTGTCGCCCGCCTGGCACTCATAGCGACTGAACCAGGCGTCCAGCTCGAAGGGGACGACCGGTTTGTCGAGCGTGCCGTGGTAGAGAGAGCAGCGGCGCGCAGAGTCGCGCTTGATCGGTTTCTCGCCATAAGGTGCCAGCAGCTTGTCTGCCCCGTTGATGCCGCCCCGGTTCTCGCCGGCCAGGAACAGCTCGGCTCCGCTTTCGAGCAGCGGCGTCATCATGGCCAGCAGGTATTGCGCCTCGGCCTTGGCCTTGGGCATCAGCAGCAGCAGGGCATTGAAGCGGGGGGCGCCGCCGAGCTGGTGGTCGAACAGAATGGCATCCCCCAGCGCGGCCTGCTGGCTGCGGTAATAGCAGTAATCCGTGGTAAAGACAGTGAGCGAGTGGGCCAGTTCGGCCAGTTGGCGGGGGTAATCGTCCTCCAGGGCGCCGCACACCAGGAGCCGCTTGCCGACAAAGAGGGCTTGGTTACGTTCCAGCATCTGGCTGACGGCACTGTTTTTCTGGCTGATGGCTCCGGCAGGGCGGCTCATTGGGTCTCTCCACGCATTTTTGGGCGGCCATTATACATGGCCGCTTTCGCCTTGACATTTATGTCGTGTTCCCGAAATATGCCCAGACGCCTTATTTACCCGGGGACGATGCAATGCGGTCATGCGTATCGAAACGAAAGCACAAACACAGCCTGACATTCGGGCCTGCTGGCGTGCGCGCGTAACCTCTCATCCCTGAGACGATTCAAGCCCCGGTAGCGACCCCCGTACCGGGGCTTTTTATTGACCATTTCATCTGTGTAGGAGAAGGAAATCCCATGTTTCAAGGTTCGATAGTCGCCCTGATCACCCCATTCCGACAGGGCCAGCTGGACGAGGCCGCACTGGCTCGCCTGGTGGAGTGGCACATAGAGCAAGGAACCCATGGCATAGTGCCGGTCGGCACGACCGGGGAGAGCCCGACCCTGACCCACGACGAGCACTGCCGGGTGGTGGAGCTGGTGGTCAAGCAGGTGGCGGGGCGCATTCCCGTCATCGCAGGGGCCGGGTCCAACAACCCGGTCGAGGCCATCGAGTACACCCGCTACGCCGAGCAGGCCGGGGCGGATGCCACCCTGCACGTGGCGGGTTACTACAACCGCCCCAATCAGGAAGGGCTCTACCACCACTTCAAGGCGGTGCATGACGCCACCACCAAACCCATCATCGTCTACAACATCCCGCCGCGGGCCATCGTTGACGTGCAGCCGGCGACCCTGGCCCGTCTGGCCGAGTTGCCGCGCATTGCCGGCGTGAAGGATGCCACCGGTGATCTGGCCCGCCCCTGGGTTGAACGCCAGCTCATCAAGAAGCCGTTTGCCTGGCTCTCCGGTGAAGACGCCACCGCCGTGGCCTACAACATCGGTGGTGGCCAGGGTTGCATCTCGGTGACGGCCAACGTGGCCCCCAAGCTGGTGGCCGAGGTGCAGAACCTGGCGCTGGCCGGTGAGTGGCAAGCTGCCCGCGAATTGCAGGACAAGCTCATTCCGCTGCACCAGGCCATGTTCGCCGAGCCGAGCCCCGCAGGGGCCAAGTATGCGGTCTCCCTGCTGGGTCTGTGCAGCGAAGAGTGCCGTCTGCCGGTGATACCGCTCTCCGAGGCCACCCGCGAGCGCATTCGCAGTGCCATGCAGGCATTGAATCTGTTGTAAAAACTGGGCTCTGGATCTCGCTTTTGATTGCCCGGTCAATTAATGGCCGGGCTTTGCCGATATACTCGCTTGGATACAACCAAGGATGATTTGGCATGGAAGAATGGGATCCGGAGCACTTCACCAGTTTTGAACATCTCTGTGAAGTGACCTTGTCTGCGGTCAGGGAAAAAACAGAGGCTGAACAGATCTATCTGTGGCTGCGTGCTCCGACGCCCCAGCTCTATCACTATCGCCCGGAACAGGGTCTGCTCTGCCTGAGCGCTGACATCCTCTCTTCCCTCGAGTTGCCCATCCTCTTCATCGAACGTTCCCTTGCGCTCGGCCAGTTGCTGGTGGAGCCCATCGCGCCGACCCGTGCCATCTGGGAGCGGGAGAGCGTCGAACCCGAGATCCCGCGCCTGCGCGCGAGCTTCCCCCTCAAACGCCACAAGGGATTGGAGGCCGTGGTCTATCTGGAGACCCGGCGCCGTCTCGATCGCCTGCCCCGGCGCCAGCAGCAGAGCATCCAGTTGCTGATGCACTATCTCGCCGCCGAGCTGGAGAGCCGGCGACTCGCGGGGCAGGTGGATCTGGAGCGGGATCAGCGGCTCCACACCCAGGCAGACCTCGTGCGCAGCCAGGCCCTGCAGGACTCTTTCCTCAGCATGCTGCAGGCGCTGCATCAGGTGGGGGTCAAGCTCTCCCGCTGCGAGAGCGAGGATCGTTTGCTGCACGACGCGGTGGCACTGGCCCGCCAGGAGTTGCAGTTCGATCGCATCGCCATCTTCCTGACTGACAGTGAATTCAAGACCATGCACGGTACCTGGGGTACCAACGAGGCGGGTGAGCTCATCGACGAGCGCCATTTCATCAGCCCCATTCCGGATCATCCCACGGTGCAGGAGGCGCTGCGTCGCAAGGACTATGTGCTGGTGCTGGAGGACACGCCTCTCTATTACGAGAAGCAGGAGGTGGGTCGCGGCTGGAACGCCATGGTGTCGCTCTGGGACGGGAGTACCCCCATCGGCTGGATCGCCGCCGACAACCTGCTCTGGCGGCGCCCCCTCAAGGCGTATCAGAGCGAGATCTTCAAGCAGTATGCCGCCGTGCTCTCCCAGTTGCTGATCCGCCAGCGCACCCAGGAGAAGCTTGAGCGCTTCAATCGGGAGCTGGAGCTGAGGGTGCAGGAGCGGACCCGGCAACTGGCCGATACCAACCGGGCGCTGGAGGAGGCCAACCGGCGCCTCTCTCTGCTGTCTCTGGAAGATCCCCTGACTGGCATCGCCAACCGCCGCCAATGGGACATCACCATGGAACGGGAGTGGGAGCGGGCTCGCCGCCATCAGGGCGTGCTGGCGGTGCTGATGATCGATGTGGACGAGTTCAAGTCCTACAACGATCACTTCGGTCACGGCAAGGGGGATCAGTGCCTGCAGCGGGTGGCGGCACTGCTGCAGGACACCGAGCGGCGGCGTACCAACCTGGTGGCCCGCTATGGGGGGGAGGAGTTTGTCATCCTGCTGTGTTCACCGCAGCCGGGAGAGGCGGAGCGGCTGGCGGAGCAGATCCACCAGGGGCTGGAAGCGTTGCAGATCCCCCATCCGGCCTCCCGGGTGGCACAGCGGCTCACGGTCAGCATCGGCTTCAGCTACCTCGTCCCTTCGGCGGACAAGGGGTGGCAAACCCTGACCGAGCAGGCGGATCAGGCGCTTTATCACGCCAAGTCCCAGGGGCGGGCCTGCACCCTGGCCTATCGCTGACATCTGCGTGGGAGCTGTCCGCTCGGCATCAGGCCCACGCCGCCCTGTATAAATGAGGTGGCAAGCGTTTCTCGCCATCTGGCACATGGCGATGCGCCCGCGCTCTGGCTAGAATGGGGGCCCATTTTTCACAGACAGATCCTGCACCATGACCCTATCCGGATTTCAAGGCCTGGTTTTCGACCTCGACGGCACACTGGTGGACTCCATGCCTTTGCACCTGGCCGCCTGGGAGCACACCGCCCGCGAGTTTGGCTTTCGGTTCGACGCCGACTGGTTTTATGAGCTGGGAGGCATGCCCAGCCGCAAGATAGCCCTGCTGGTGGCCGAAGTGCAGCAGATCGCGCTGGATCCCCTGGTGGTGACACGCTGCAAGACCGAACACTATGTCGCCAACCTGCACAAGGCCACCCCCTTCCCGGCCATGCTGGATCTGGTGGAACGCTATCACGGCCGGATCCCCATGGGCATCGGGACAGGCTCCCCCCGTATCAATGCCGAAGCGGTGCTGCGCAACACTGGGCTGGATCGGTATTTCCCCGTGGTGGTCACCGCCGACGACGTGGAGCTGCACAAACCCCATCCAGACACCTTCCTGCTGGTGGCGCGACGCCTGGGGGTCGAGCCCGGTCAATGTCTGGTGTTCGAGGACACGGGCATAGGCGCACAGGCCGGTGAAGCGGCCGGTATGCAGGTCTGCATGGTCAGAGAGGGAAAACCGGTCGGGTTGACCTACTGAGTAACGAAGACGAGCGGGTCAACAACCTGCTCGGGAGAGAAGCCCCACTCTCATACGGGACAGGCGAAACATGAGAGTGGGGAGCAGATGTCACTGGCTGACGCAGCGACACCGTCAGGATGGGCAGTGGCGAGATTTACTGCTCGCTGCTGCCACCCTGATTGTCGTCATAGCGGCTCGGTGCACCGTGGGGGCGCGGCGCCATGGAGACGCGTGGTTTGCGGGCGCGCTGGATGCTGACCGCAGGGCGGCCGGAGTGCATGGCGATGGTGGAAATCTTGGCCTTGTAGACCAGTTGCTGGTTGCCGTGTGCATCTGTCAGCAGCACGCTGTACTGATCGAAGCCGCTGATGGTCCCCTCCAGCTTGATGCCGCTTACCAGGAAGATGGCGACCTGGCTGCGGTTCTTGCGCAACCAGTTGAGGGCGGAATCTTGCCCGTTCCCGAGGGAGAAGGCCTGCTCGATAGTGGAGTAGCTTGGGGATTCGGTTGTCATAAATTATTGTCCCGCGGAAAAAAAGTGGCGTTTGATTGTGCTAAATGGTCACTGCCTTGTCAAAGTCATTCTCATCCCCGCCGCGGATGGTGCAACGACAGGGCTGGTGGGCGTGGGCAACAGCTGCAATAATTGGCGGTTCTGGCCCCGTGGCGGGCCTCACGCTGGGGTCTCAATTTGCATCCGGTTTCACACCAACATCCAACCACCTATACCCATGACGCAACGGCGTGCGAAGAGTGTGATCTGCTGGTGCCGGCCACGACGTTGGTCGTGGGAGAGGCGAGCGGCTGTCCACGCTGCGGCCATACCCTGAGCCGCCATCTGCCGGAGCAGGAGCGCAGGCCGCTGGCCTACGGCTTTGCCGCCCTTATCATGTTCGTGCTCTCCAACGCCTTTACCTTCATGTCGTTCTCGGCCAAGGGGGTGGGGCAGGAGATGACCTTCCTGCAGTGCATCACCACCCTGGTGGATCAGGGTTACCTGTTTCTGGGAGTGGTGCTGAGCCTGACCCTGATCGGCCTGCCGCTGGTCTACATCGGTTCCATCATGCTGGTGCTGTGGCGCCTCGACAATGATCTGCACAGCCATGCCCTGAGATCCCTCGGCCGCCTGCTGTGCCGGATCAAGCCCTGGCTGATGGTCGATGTCTTCCTCATCGGGGTGCTCATCTCTTTGGTCAAGCTGATGGGCATGGCCGACATCAAGATGGGGCTGTCGTTCTGGGCCTTCGTCGGCTATACCCTGTTGCTCATCAAGATGATCTCGTCCCTGGACAGGATGTGGCTGTGGCAGCGACTGTTCGGGCCGACCGCCGCCCGAGAGGTGGATCCCGAGGCCAGCGCCCTGGCGTCCGGGCTGGTGGGGTGCCACATTTGCGGCGCCCTGAATGAGGGGGATGCCCATACCTGCGTGCGTTGCGGCGATCACCTGCACCAGCGCAAACCGGGTGGCCTGAACCGCACCTGGGCTCTGCTCGTCACCTCGATCATCCTCTATATTCCCGCCAACCTTTACCCCATCATGGATACCGTCTTTCTGGGGGATGACAGTCCCTCGACCATCATGGGGGGGGTGGTACTGCTGTGGGCCATGGGGTCCTACCCCATCGCCGCCGTCATCTTCTTCGCCAGCGTGGTGGTACCCCTGGTGAAGATCCTGGCGCTGCTGTGGCTCTGCTTTGCGGTGCAAAGTGGCCAGTCGGCCTCGCCGCTGCGCAAGCTCAAGCTCTATCGCATGACCGAATTTGTGGGGCGCTGGTCGATGATCGACGTCTTCGTGGTGGCCATCCTGGCCGGCCTCATCCGCCTGGACAATCTGATGACCATCTACCCTGGCCCTGCGGCCGTCGCCTTTGCCGGGGTCGTACTGGTCACCATGGTGGCTGCCATGAGTTTCGATTCCCGCCTGATCTGGGATTTACAACAAGGAGAACGCGAACGTGAGTGAGCGTAAGACAAGGTGGAAACCGGGCTCTGATTTCATGAGTTCGGCTGCCGCTATCTGGATGGTGCCCTTGCTGGCCCTCTTCATCGGCGCCTGGATGCTGTTCCAGCACTGGTATTCACAAGGGCCGAGCTTCACCCTGACGGTGGCGACCGCCGAGGGCATAGTGGCGGGCAAGACGGTGATCCGTTCTCGTGAAGTGGAGGTGGGCCGTATCGAGACGGTGGAGCTCAGCGAGGACTATAGCCATGCCGTGCTCAAGGCTCGCCTGACCAATGCCGCCGCCGGCATGCTCAAGAAAGACAGCCAGTTCTGGGTGGTCAAGCCCAGGGTCGGGCGTGAGGGCGTTTCCGGTCTTGGCACCTTGCTCTCCGGTGCCTATATCGAGCTTTCTCCCGGCAAGAAGGGCACGGCGCGAAGCGAATACGCCATGCTGGACAGGCCGCCCTTGGCATCCCTGGATGCCAGGGGATTGCGGCTATCCCTGTCCAGCCGGGATGCCAACGCGCTGGGCGCGGGTTCCCCCATCAGCTATCAGGGATTCACCATCGGTCAGGTCGAAGAGGCCAAGTTCCTGCCCGAGAAGAGCGAGATGCAGTACCAGCTCTTCATCAACGCGCCTTATGACGTCCTGGTGAGCAGCAACTCCCGGTTCTGGTTGACGCCCGGCTTCGAGGTCTCCATGAGCAGCGAGGGGATGAAGGTGAAGATGGACTCGCTGGAGAGCCTGATCAACGGCGGCATCACCATGGGGCTGCCTCCCGGCTGGTTGCCGGGGGAACCGGTGAAACAGAACGACGAGTTCGTGCTGTTCAAGGACGAGGAGAGCGTGCTGGCCGGTAGCCTGGATCAGTTCATCGACTATGTCTTCCTGTTCGACAATGATGTGGGCGGGCTGCATCCCGGCGCGGCGGTACAATATCGCGGCATCCGGGTCGGTACCGTCATCTCGGCTCCCTATCTCATCGACGACAAGGGCGTCCAGCTGTTCAAGAGCCGGCAGATCCCGGTGTTGGCGCGCATCGAGGTGCAGCGTCTCTCCCACCGTTATGCCAATGCGGAGAAGGAGCAGTGGCGGGCCCTGTTCAACAAGCAGTTCAAGGAAGGGCTGAGGGCCAGCCTCAAGACCGCCAGCCTGCTGACGGGGGGCAAGGTGATCGATCTGAACTTCTATCCGGATGCGCCAGTCTATCAGCCGCTCAAGATGGCGGGCTATCAGGTCTTCCCGACCGCCCAGGCCGGGCTGGATCAGATCGAGCGCAAGGTGAATCTCATCCTCGACAAGTTCGTCGACATGGACATGGCCACCACCCTCACTCAGGTCAACAGCACCCTGATGACGCTGGACAAGACGCTCAAGCATGTCAGTGCCGTGAGTGCGAATTTGGAGCAGTTTACTGGTCAGCAGTCGACCCAGCAGTTGCCGGCCTCCCTCAACCAGAGCCTCAAGCAGTTGCAGGAGACGTTGCAGACCTATGATGCCGGTTCCCAGACCAATCAGGAACTGCGCCAGTCGGTGCAATCCCTCAACCAGCTGATGAGCGAGTTGCAACCTCTGGTCCATTCACTGAACGAGCAGCCGAGTTCACTGATCTTTGACCGCGCTCGTCCGCGGGATCCCGAGCCCAAGCGAGGAAAATGATGAAAAAACGGATGATGACGCTGGCCTTGCTGGGCCTGCTGGCGGGATGTGGCAGTGCGCCGACGACGCTGCATTACTATTCGCTGGATGCCGACACGGCGCCGTCGAGTGTCACCACGGCGCAGCCGCAGCACCAGTTGGTGCTGCGCCCCGTCGCCCTGTCCGGTCAGCTTGACCGGATGAGCCTGGTCTATCAGCTGGAGGGCAAGGAGCTGCACTTTGCCGAGTACCATCGCTGGGCAGGTTCCCTCGATGCCCAGTTGAACCAGTTGACCCTCAATGGCCTCTCCAGCCGCTTGCCTGGCTGGGTGGTGCGTCAGGACGGGGCCCGCAAGGGGCCTGTGCTGAGCATCTCGGTCGAGCGTTTCCAGGGGCGGCACGACGGCCGCGCCCTGCTGAGCGGTCGCTGGCGCCTGCTGACGGAGGAGGGGGTCGTGTTGAGAGATGTTCCCTTCCAGCAGGAGCGGGTGCTGCCTGCCGATGGGTATGGCGCCCTGGTGAACGAGCTGGGACAGGGCTGGCAACTGTTGCTCGATCAGATTGCGGCGGATGTACGCACGCGCATCTGAGGAAGCATAAAAAAAGACGGGAGGCCATGGCCTCCCGTTTTGTTTGGGGTCGTCGTTATTGCTGTACTTCCGAGACGCCCTGTACCTTGACCTCTACCCGGCGATCCGGGGCCAGGCAGACGATCAGCTCGCGCTTGGATTTGCTGGTGCAGCTGTCGCCGGTGACGGGAGACTGCTTGCCACGCCCTTCCACATTGACCTTGCCGGCGGGCAGCCCCTTGCCAATCAGGTAATCGGCCACGGTCCGGGCACGCTGCTCGGACAACTTCTGGTTGTAGGCCTCGGAACCGATGCGGTCGGTATAGCCGATGACGGTGGCCGACCCGTCTTTAGGCCTTTCCTCTTCAATCTGGCTGTAGAGGGTATCCAGCGCCTGCCCGGCCTGGGGCTTGAGGGTGGCCTTGTTGAAGTCAAACAGCACGTCCGAGCTCAAGGTGAACTGCTTGTCGACCATCACGGGCTCGGGCGCGGGGGCGGGGGCGGGAGCTGCGACCGGCAGAGCCGGTGCAACCTGACCGAAGCGGTAGACGGCGGCCAGGGAGAGCAGGCCGTTGTCCATGCGCAGGCCGGTATCGTCACGGCTGCCATACGGGGTGCTGTACTGGTATTCGAGGCGGGCTGCCCAATCCAGGCTCAGGGCATACTCCGCACCGAGCGCGCCGACGAAGGTGAAGCGGCTGTCGTTTTCCAGCTGATCGCTGTCGGTCCAGCCATAGCCGCCCCCGACACGGCCGTAAAGGTCCAGATTGTCCGCAACCGGGAACCCCAGTTTCAGCGTGAGCTGGGCCAGCTGGGCTTGCACGGAGTCATTGAAGGCCGCGCCATTGCGGGTGCCGCTGTACTTGAGCTTGCCAAGGTAGTCATAACCCAGTTCGACACCCAGATTCTGGTTGATCTGGTAACCGGCGAAGGCACCGGCGCCGACTTCATCGTCGTCTTTGTCGGTGATGGCGATGGAATTGCTCTCATCGACACCGTAGAAGTTGGACCAACCCAGTTTGGCACCGCCATACCAGGTGTTGTCTTGTCCGGCTGCCTGGGCGTTGGCCGCAAGCAAGCCTGAAACCAGCAAGGTAATCAGTGTTTTGTTCATAGATGCCTCTGCAATCTTGTGTGTGGGGAGCGCGAATTCATGTCGCCTCGCCTCGTGGGTTGGGCCTGTGTTCGACCACAACACGTTTAAACGTAGCTCGCTTTTCTCGATCTACAAGCAACTGATATAAAACATATTGTGATATCCATCTGCATCATAGTGGAGACAGAAGACCGCCGGGGAACCGTGACTCGAATCTGTGATGGGTGTCATATGGAGTTGCTTGCCCCTGTCGGCAAGAGGGCCGGCGAAGCGCCGGCCCTGGCAGGATGGCCTCCGTTATCGAGGGAGGAACTCGTACTCCTGTTCGATGAAGGCGGCAGCCCGCTCGCTCAGGGCGGCGTGTACCACTGTGGTGGGGTGGACCTGGTCCCAAAACATCTTGCCTTCACAGTTCAGCTCGCCCGCACTGCGGCGCGCCATGGGCGTTGCGACGGCCTGAGCCAGCAGAGGGTTGCCGGCGATGGCAAGACGCTCCTCGGGATTGAAGGGGGCCAGTCGACTGTCGGTGGCGGCGCTGCGGGAGGCAAAGGGCTTCCACACATAGCCGCCGCCGTAGCAGGCGTTCTCGGTGTCGCTCAGGCCGAAGTTCTGCGGCTCGCGCAGCATCTCGGCAAACTGCTTGTCGATCTCGAACAATTTCACCATGCCGGTGGGGGCTAGCTGGCGTGCCAGGTTCAGCAGTAGCTGGTTGTGGTAGGCGGAGACATGGCTGGCTGCCTCGACCACCTTCTGGCTGCGGGCCGAGGGGTTCTGGCCCAGATCAGGCAGGTTGAACAGCAGAATCTGCCTCGCACCGTTCAATACCATGCGGTTGGCCGCATCGCTGATGGCATCGCGCACCCGCTTGGCATCCTGCTCGGTGTTCCAGCCATAGGCAAGGTAGTCGTTGGCACCGACCCAGAGGATCACCAGATCGTCGGGCTTGAAGCCATCCTTTTGCAGGAACTGGGTCACCTCGTAGTCCAGGTTGTTGATGACCTGATACTTGGGATTCCAGGAGATCTTGTTGTAGGCCACGGCAGTGGCGCCCCCTTCCGCCTCGTTGGCGATGGCGAGGCCCGGGAAGTGCTGGTTGAGCTGCTCCAGCCAGACCGGGCCGTTGGAGAAACGGCCCTGATGGTAGGGAGGGCTGGAGGGGAGGTAACCACGCATCTTGTCGTACATCTTGCCGGTGTCGGAGAGGCTGTCGCCAAACATCACGATGCGGGAGAAGGGGGGGCGCGTCTCGGCGGCATGGGCCGTGAGGGCGAAGAGTCCCAATAAACACAAAAGCCATTTTTTCATGTAGCTGTTCTCATGGATGGGGCAGGACGGGCCTGCGGACTGTTCCTCGATGGCGGCGGGCTGGGAACCCGCATGGCCAGACGAAAAGGTATCCATTCGAATACATTTTTGCAGCATGCCGTGGCCAGTTAATCGCTTGCGATCACATCACTCCTCCCTGAATGGGGAGGCTTCACGTTTGTTTCACGCGCCCCCGGGCAAGATGCCCTCATACCGCAAAGACAGGAGCATGAAATGAACAACGCAAAAGCAATCGCCCTGGTGGCCCTGATGTCCGTCTCTTCTTTCGCCATGGCGGCCTACACCGGCCCCAAGGAGCAGAACAAGGTATCGGTCGCCCAGTTGAAAGACGTGGCCGATGATCAGTGGGTGACCCTGGAAGGCAAGCTGGTCAAACACCTGGGTGGCGAAAACTACCTGTTCCGTGACGACAGCGGCGAGGTGGAAGTGGAGGTGGACGGTGACGTGTGGCGCGGTACCGAGGTGGGTCCTGACGATCTGATCCGCGTGCGCGGCGAGGTGGACCACAGCTGGAACAAGACCGAAGTCGAGGTGGAACACCTGGAGAAGGTGGGGGCAGCGCCCCTGAGCAAGGGCGGCTTCATCGCCAAGTAAGCTTTCAGGCGACAGTAAATGAGAAGGGCGCTCCGGGAGCGCCCTTCTTGCATGCCATCAGCCAGCCCGGCTTGCGACGGTTCGCTTGAACCCCTTCTCGGCCTGATTGACCTTGTAGAGATAGCGGCGAGCCTCTGCCTTGGGATGCTGTTCGGTCAGCACCTGATAGACGGCCTCGGGGGAGAGGCGGTTGATCATGCCGGGGGCCGCCTTGCGATCGTTGGAGAAGGTGTTGAGCACCCCTCCCGCACCACCGTTGTAGGCGGAGATCACCGCATAGCGGCGGGACTGGGGATCCTGGATATCCGCCAGATAGACGGTCTGCAGCAGGTGCAGGTAGGCGGTCCCCACATCGATGTTGTAGGCCGGATTGAACAGATCTTCCCTGGTCGGCTGGCCATCCTTGCCCTTGACCCTCACATAGACATCCCGCCCAGCGGTAGCCGGGATCACCTGCATCAGGCCATAGGCGTTGGCGTGGCTGACCGCATAGGGGTTGAAGCTGCTCTCGGTCTTGATCACCGCGTAGATGAGACTCTCGGCGACCCCGTACTTGCGGGAGGCATCGCGGATGATGCTGGCGTATTTGTAGCCGCGCCTGTCTTCGTGGTTGGCCACCATGGGAATGTCGATGAAGAAGATGTTGCGGATCCCGAGGGTGCGCTTCTTCATCGCGTTGGCGATCAGATAGTCGGCATAACGCTCTGCACGCCAGCTGGAGCGGATCGCTTGTCCCTGGTTGTCCAGCACCTGGCCATAGAGGAAGGGCTCGCCACCTGGCATGATCTCACGGTCGGAATAAAGGTCGACTTCTGCCGGATCGTCCGGGGTCAGCAGGGTTTCGATGATGGCGCGACGCAGGTGGGCACGGGGATCCAGACCCGAGACGGTCTCCACCATGATGTGACCGCTGGAGAAATCGATGTGGGCGCGGCTCTTGTACTGATCCGTGTATTTGACGTAGTCAAACTTGCCCGCGAACAGCGCCTCGCGCCCCCATATCTCGTTCACGTTATGGGAGAGCGCACTGATCATGTGTTCAAAACCGCGCACGTCCTTGCCATTGACCAGATCATCATCGCCACCCCCGCTGGTCTGGGGTGTGGATGAACAGGCAGAGAGAAACAGCAGGGCGCACAGCAGCCCAAAAAAACGACCCATAAGATCCTCAAACCGGGCGGTGGGGCCGCCCGTCACTGACTGGCCTGAGCCAGGATTGGTGTCACCCTGCGGCATATTGACGACTCAGGGGGACGCTGGCCCTTTGACTCGATTCCCGCTCACTGGCTGGGAGGGGTGTAACCGTCGATCTGGACTTCACCCGCGTCGAACAGATAGCTGACCATCTCTTTTTCCAGCAACTGGCGGTGCTCGAGATTCATCATGTTCAGCTTCTTCTCGTTGATCAGCATGACCTGCTTCTTCTGCCACTCGGTCCAGGCTTCCTTGCTGATGTTGTCGAAGATCCGCTTGCCGAGTTCACCGGGGTAGAGTTGGAAATCGAGACCCGGCGCTTCTTTCTTCAGGCGCAGGCAAAATACGGTACGGCTCATGTTGACCTCTGTGGTTGCAAGTCTGGTTGTAAGTCCGGGTAGGCGAGCAGACGGGCCGTGGCCGCCGCCAATCCCACCTCGGCAGGATGGCGTAAGTTATACCAGAGTCGGGTATCCGCTTCCATGAGCAGGGGGGCGGGCGGAACAGCCATTTCGATCAGCAAAGGGCGGATATCGAGGTGGAAGTGGCTGAAAGTGTGACGAAATCCAGCGAGCTCCTGATAGGCGGCATCCTCCAGCCCCAACTCCCGCAGTCGTCCGGTCACCTCGGTGAGGGATTCCACCTGCGGGAAGCAGTAAAGCCCGCCCCAGATCCCTTGCGGCGGACGCTTCTCCAGCAGCAGCTGATCGCCGTGGCGGATGATCAGCATAATGCCGTTGCGTGCCGGAATGCTCTTCTTCGGCTTGCAGTGAGGGTAGGCGGTGGGGTTGCCCTGCGACAGCCCCTGGCAATCGGCCTGCACCGGGCAGCGCTCGCAGGCGGGCTTGCTGCGGGTGCAGACGGTGGCCCCCATGTCCATCATGGCCTGATTGTACTGGGCCACCCCGACGCGCGGGGTGAGGCGGGTCGCCAGCTCCCAGAGATCGTGCTCGACCTGCTTCTGGCCCGGCCAGCCCGCCAGCGCCAGCCAGCGGGTGAGTACCCGCTTCACATTGCCATCCAGGATGGCGTGGGGCTGGCCCAGAGAGAGGGAGAGCACGGCCCCGGCGGTGGAGCGACCGATGCCGGGCAGGGCCATCACCTCTTCCAGTTGTTCCGGAAAGAGGCCGCCGTGCAGATCGCGGATCTGCTGGGCAGCCTTGTGCAGGTTGCGCGCGCGCGCGTAGTAGCCAAGCCCGGTCCAGTGATGCAGCACCTCGTCGATGGGGGCGTTGGCCAGGGCCAGCACGTCGGGGAAGCGGGCCATGAACCGCTCGTAATAGGGGATGACAGTGGCAACCTGGGTCTGTTGCAGCATGATCTCGGAGACCCAGACCCGGTAGGGGGTCTTGTCCTGCTGCCAGGGCAGGGTCTTGCGGCCGTGGATCTGGTACCAGTCCAGAATGCGGGTGGCGAAGGTGGTGTTGTCTGAGTGGCTCACAGTGTGCTCATGTTCTGATGATAAGTCCGCCCGCCATCAGGAGGGCGATCCCCGACCCGGCGCATGGCAATGGTCGAGTGTAGGTTATTGATGAAAAAGGGGAGCTCTCGGGCTCCCTCAGAATGGGCGCTGACCCTCCCGGGGGAGGGCCACCGGATGCCGGCAGATCAGCCGCGCCAGTCTTGCAGCGCCTTGAGGCTGGCATACTGGCCGTCGACCTGCAGGACGATGTAGTCCTGGGCGATGGCTGCCAGGATGACACCGGGGGCGATCTCATTCCCCTCGCGCCACTCCCGTCCATTGAGCACGACGGCCCGCTTGGCCGGGTCGGAGGAGTAGTTGTGGGCACCATAGGTCAGGGACGGTACCTGCTGTTTCAGGGCCGGGGCCAGGGCGCCGAGGGGGATGGCACTGGTCTGGACCTGAGCCTGGGGCGCACTCTCTTCCACCAGCGGCGTGTTGTTGAGGGCGGCCATCAGCCGTTCTGCCAGACTCTGTCCCCCCTGGTTTGCGGTAGTCGCAGCCGGGGTTGCGGCAGGTCTTGGAGCGACCACGGGCTCCGGCAGGGGGGGCGGCAGCGGCCGGGTGATCATGGGCCTGGGTTCGACCCGCACGAAGGGGGGAGTCACCACTTCCTTCACTTCGACCTGCTGTTCCACGGGTTTGAGGTGATAGAGGTGCCAGCCATAGTTGGCGGCGGCGCCCATCACCAGGGCCAGGGGCACCAGGGCCCACCAGATCCAGCGGCGGTTGGGCTCCTCTTCCTGGCTCACGGGCAGACCCATGAGCGGCATATGGGGGGTGAACTGGGGCTGGTCGGCCCGGCGCAGGGCCTTGAGCAGGGTGGACATCAGGAGGCCTCCTCGACCATGGGATCCGTCTCATCATCCGCCACGCTGTCGAGATCGACCGGCGTGCTGGCTCGCAGGGATTCATCCTCCAGCCTGGGCATGGGTTCGCCGGAGGCCACATTCAGCCGCAGCAGGGTGTTGCTGCCGGCGATGCCGTCCGGGGTCAGTCCCTGCTCGCGCTGGAACTGTTGCAGCTTGTTCTTGAGGGTGGCATCAAAGCGGCTCACCTTGCGATCGGGTTGCTGCATGGCGCGGCTAAGGGCGTTGTCCAGCCACTGCACCTGGGCAGCCCCGGCATTGCTCGCTATCAGGGGCACGTTGCCCCTGGGCATGCGCCAGAGCAGGGTGTAGCTGCCGCCCCAGGCGTCGGAGAGCCACTGCCTGTCCACCTGCCAGCTCTGGTTGCCGATGAGCAGGGAAGCCTTGTCCGCCCCCAGGCTGACCAGGGTGGCGTAATAGAGGCCGCCGGTCTCGTCGGTGAGACTGATGAGGGCCGGGTATTGCAGCGCCTGCAATTGCGCCAGGGAGGCTTCTCCCTCCTGGCAGCGCAGGCCCGCACGGGGGGCATTGTCGCAGGTTGCCTCCTCCAGCTCGGCCTGGTAGCCCCATACCTTGTAGAGATTCTGCATGGCGACGTCCGGCTCCAGCGCCTGATTGATGGCGCGGGTCAGCTGGGCCTGCTGCTCCGGCGTGTCATCCACCTTGACCGGTACCTCGACCTTGACCAGGGGGCGGGCTGGGAAGAATCCAAAGAATTGCCAGCCCCACCAGCCGGTGGCGACCAGCAGGGCGCCCACCAGGGCGACCGTGAGGCCGGATTGCCAGCTTCCCTCGTCGCGAATGCCGCTCACCTCATACGCGGACTGGCTGATGTCCCCGTGCACTATCTTGTGGCTGCCACGGGCGAAGGCGGCGATGAGGGCGCGGTCGCAGATGAGGTTGATGAGACGGGGAATGCCCCCGGAGAGGCGATGCAGGGTCTGGATGGCCCTGGGGGTGAAGATGGGCTGGACGCAGCCTGCCACCTGCAACCGGAAGCGGACATAGGCATCCACATCCTGGCGCGACAGCGGCAGCAGGTGATAGCGGGCGGTGATCCGCTGCGCCAGCTGGCGCAACAGGGGCTGGCGCAGCATCTGTTGCAGCTCGGGCTGGCCGATGAGCACCACCTGCAGCAGTTTCTTCTCGTCTGTCTCCAGATTGGTGAGCAGTCGTAACTGCTCCAGCACGCCGGGCAGCAGGTGCTGGGCTTCATCCACCAGCACCACGCTGCGCTTGCCTGCCGCCAGATTCGCCAGCAGATGATCCCGGATAAGGTCGAACAATTGCTTGAGGCTGGCCTCTTCGCCGTAGGGCAACTGGAATTCGTCGCAGATGGCGGCCAGCAGATCCCGCTCGGTCAGAGAGGGATTGAGGATGTAAGCGATCTCGGTGTCGGCGGGCAATTGCTGCAGCAGACAGCGGGAGACGGTGGTCTTTCCCGTACCCACTTCCCCGGTCAGCAGCACGAAGCCGCCACCGTCCTGCAACCCGTAGTTGAGGTGGGCGAGGGCCTCCCCGTGACGCTCGCTCATATAGAGGTATTTGGGGTTGGGCGAGATGGAGAACGGGGGCTCCGACAGACCGAAGAACTGTGTGTACATAAGGATCCATTCCATTGTTATGGGCGGCAGGTTAAAGCCTCCCAAAAGGGATGTCAAAGACCCGGATACCATAAGGGGAGCTGGCTCGAACCACGGGCTGACTCACCCAGGACGATAGCGGGAAGTGGCCGCCCGGCCGAGTGATGGCGAGCCCGGTGCAGCGGGGGCACATCGTCTCTCTTGGCCAAAAGCGGTATCATCGGGGCAAGTTTATCGAGGGAGAGTGCGCGTGCAGATTTATCTGGTCGGAGGGGCGGTGCGGGATCGCCTGTTGGGATTGCCCCAGGGGGATCGGGATCACCTGGTGGTTGGCGCCACGGTGGAGCAGATGCTGGGTCTCGGATTCACCCAGGTGGGCCGAGACTTTCCGGTCTTTCTTCACCCCCAAACCCAGCAGGAGTACGCCCTGGCGCGCACCGAGCGCAAGCAGGGGCAGGGTTACACCGGCTTCGTCTGCCATGCCGCCCCCGAGGTGACGCTGGAGCAGGATCTGCTGCGCCGGGATCTCACCATCAACGCCATCGCCGAAGATAAGGATGGGCAACTGCACGATCCCTACGGCGGCGTACAAGATCTGGAGGCGCGGTTGCTGCGCCATGTCTCGCCGGCCTTTGCCGAGGATCCCCTGCGCATCCTGCGGGTGGCGCGCTTCGCCGCCCGTTTTCATGCCCAGGGGTTCGTGGTGGCCCCCGAGACGCTGGGGCTGATGCGCGAGATGACGGAGGCTGGGGAGCTGGCCCACCTGACCCCGGAGCGGGTCTGGAAGGAGCTGGAAAAAGTGCTGCTGGGGCCGACACCCCAGATCTTCTTCGAGGTGCTGCGCGAATGCGGCGCACTCAAGGCGCTCTTCCCCGAGCTCGATGCCCTGTTCGGTGTGCCGGCACCTGCCAGATGGCACCCGGAGATCGACACCGGCATCCACACCATGATGGTGCTGGCGCAGGCATGTCGTCTCTCCACCGAACTGACCGTGCGCTTCGCGTCCCTCTGCCACGACTTTGGCAAGGGGCTGACCCCGCCCGCCTTCTGGCCGAGCCATCACGGCCATGGCCAGAAGGGATTGCCTCTCATTCGGGATTTTTGCGAGCGCTTCCGGGTGCCGAACGAGTGTCGCGATCTGGCGCTGCTGGTGAGCGACCTGCACACCCATATCCACATAGCCTTCGAGCTCAAGCCCGCGACCCTGCTCAAGGTATTCGACAAGGCCGATGCCTGGCGCAGACCGGAGCGCTTTGCCCAGCTGCTCGATGCCTGTCGCGCCGACTTCCACGGTCGTACCGGCTTCGAAGAGAAGGTCTACAGTCAGCCGGACTATGTCGCCGAGGCCCTGGAGGCGGCGCAGTCTGTGCCGGTCAAGGAGATAGTGGCGGCCGGCTTCAAAGGGGAGGCAATCCGCGAGCAGCTTGCCAAGCGGCGGCTCGATGCCATCAGCCGGGTGCGCGACGAGTGGACCTTTATCGAGGAGTAAACGCCGCAGCCGATCGACGCTCAATCGACGGCGTGATATGGGCGAAGCATAAAAAAGCCCGGGTCAATGACCCGGGCTTTTTGTCGTGCGGCGTGGGCTGCTCAGGAGAAGCAGGCCTGCAACACGTAGAAGATGGCGATGGCCAGGATGGCGCCCGCGGGCAGGGTGATGACCCAGGAGACCACGATGTTGCGCAGCACGCCCAGGTTCAGGGCCGCGATGCCCCGTGCCAGACCGACGCCCATGACGGCACCGACCAGGGTCTGGGTGGTGGAGATGGGCAGACCGGTGCCGGAGGCTATCACCACGGTGGCTGCGGTGGCCAGCTGGGCTGCGAAGCCACGGCTCGGGGTCAGGTGGGTGATGCCGGTGCCGACGGTCGCCATCACCTTCTCGCCCATGGTGGCCAGACCGATGACGATGCCGATGCCGCCAAGGGGCAGGATCCACCAGGCGATGTGGGAGCTGCCGCCGATCTCGCCGCCGGCCGCCACGATGGAGGCGACTGCAGAGAGCGGACCGATGGCGTTGGCCACGTCGTTGGAGCCATGGGCGAAGGCCATGGCGCAGGCGGTGATGATCATCAGGATGCCGAACACCTTCTCCACGTTGGCGAAGTGCATCTTGCTGTCATCTTTCGGGTTGTACTGCTGGCCGCGGATATAGATCCAGCCGGCAAACGCCACCGCGATAGAGATGGCGACGGAGAGCAGCGCGCCTTCGCCATTGCTCAGGTGCAGACCGACGTGTGTCAGCCCTTTTTTGATGGTGACCAGGCAGATGACCAGGGACGTCAGGAACATGTAGAAGGGGACATAGCGCTTGGCGTTGTCCAGGGGATTGTCCGTGTTGAAGATGAGCTTCTGCACGCTGATGAACATGAAGTAGGCGATGATGCCCGAGATGGCCGGCGTGATGATCCAGGAGCCGACGATGCCGCCAAACTTGTTCCACTGTACCGCTTCCGGACCGATGCTCACCACGGCGAAGCCCACGATGGCGCCGATGATGGAGTGAGTGGTGGAGACGGGCCAGCCGAAATAGGAGGCCAGGATCAGCCACAGACCCGCAGCCAGCAGGGAGGCGATCATGCCGAGCACCAGCAGATCCGGCGTGTCGGCAAAGGCGTTGCTGTCGATGATGCCGCTGCGGATGGTGGCCGTCACTTCGCCACCGGCCAGATAGGCACCGGCAAATTCAAAGATCATGGCGATGATGATCGCCTGACGGATGGTCAGGGACTTGGTGCCGACCGATGTGCCCATGGCGTTGGCGACGTCGTTCGCACCAATGCCCCAGGCCATCAAAAAGCCGAACAAGGCCGCCACGAGCACCAGGGTGGTGCCGTAATTCGCGATAATGTCCATTAGTAGTGTTTACCCAGTCAGTCGATTACGAACGAGCCAGCATCAATTCCAGACGGGCGCCAACGCGCTCTGCCTGATCAGCCAGGTCACCTACCCATTCGAGGATCTTGTAGAGGAACATAACGTCGATCGGATTGTATTTGTGCTCAACGGCTTGCAGCTGTTGGCGCAGTCCGATCTGCATGGTGTCAGTATCGTCCTCGATGAGATCCAGCTGGTGGATCATCTCGGCAACCATTTCAACTTCACGTCCTTTAAAGCCGGTTTCGAGCAGCTCATCGAGTTCTCCGATGGCTTTTTCGGCTTGGGCGGTCGCATCGATACAGCGTTTGAGATAGGCCATGAAATCGGCGCGCATCTCGGTGGGGAATTCCATCTTGCGGCCAAGCATGCGACCGGAAATATCCTTGGCACGGTTGGCAATCTTGTCCTGCTGGGTCAAGAGCTCCAGCAGATCGGTACGGGCGACCGGCAGGAACAGGCCGCGGGGGAGTTTCAAGCGGATTTCGCGCTTGAGGATGTCCGCTTCTTTTTCCAGCTGGGCGATCTGTTGCCGGATCTTCTCGGCATCTTCCCAGCGGTCTTCGGCAACGGCATCAAAGAAGGGAATGAGCTGTTCGCAGCACACGTGAACCTTGACGATATGCTTCTGCAGCGGCTTGATGGGGGACTTGGCAAAAAGACCCAAAATAGTATTTACTGGCATGGCCAAACCTGTGTCGGTGAAAAAACACTCGATACGATTTTATGAGGGGCGCATGGTAACCGAACTGTGCCATCAATAAAACCGTGAATTAATCGTGAACTGTCGCTGGCATTATATCCTCGCGACCCTGAACATGCCCCCCAAAGTTGCCCGCCAGCCCGGAATGACTATGCAAACTGAGATCGAGATAAAGTTTTTCGTCACCAGCAATATTCAAGAATCCCTCTCCAACATTCTGAATTCACTAGAGATTATCTCTTCCAATCAAGCCACTCTTGGCAACGTCTATTTCGACACGCCCGATCTGGGTTTGCGTGGGCTCGAGATGGGGTTGCGCATTCGTCGCAGCGATGATTTTTCCGAGCAGACCATCAAGTGCCGGGGGCAGGTCGTGGGCGGATTGCACGCCAGACCCGAGTACAACACCCCGGTAGAGGGAACCATTCCGACCCTGTCTGCCTTTCCTGCCGATATCTGGCCGAGTCTGGTGGTGCGCGATGAACTCCAGAGCCGTCTGGTGGCCCAGTTCAGCACCGATTTCCTGCGCCGCCACTGGCTGATCGCATTCGGAGATGCCGAGATCGAGCTGGCCTGGGATCAGGGGGAGATTGCCGGTGCCCTGGGGCGTACCGGGATCGACGAGCTGGAGCTGGAGCTGAAATCCGGCGATGCCCGCGCCCTGTTCACCCTGGCGAGCAAGCTGGCGGCGCTGGGAGGATTGCGGCTGGGTGCCCAGTCCAAGGCGCAGCGCGGATACAGGCTGGCTGGGCTTGGCAAGCCACTGGCCGTGCAGCCCCTGCAAGGGATTGAGGGCAAAGATCAGAAGACCAGCATTACCCTGGGTATGCAGCACTGGCAGTATCATGAGCAGCTCTGGCTCGAGAGTGGCGATGCTGGCGAACAACAACGGGCGCTGCATGCTCTGCTCGAGGGGGTATCCCTGGTTGCCGAGGCGGCAGGCACGCTGACGGTGCCCCCCTCCTGGCTGGCCGACCTGCAGGCACAACAGCATCTGATGATGCAGGTGGCCGGGGATCGTGCATCACTGCATGCCCTGTTCCACCATGCCGACCTGGTGGGCCTGCAGCTGTCCATCGCGGCCTGGCTGCATCTGGGCGGGTGAATCCTCAGTGGTGCAGAGCGCAAAAAGGTGAGCCCGGGCTCACCTTTTTTTATGGCATTGTGCACCTTGAGCGGCGCTATCAGTTCACCACGGCCACGTTGATGGTGCCGTTGCCCTGGGTCATGCGGACCCGGGCGCCAGGCACAAAGGTGGGGCTGGCCTTTTGTACCACCACGATGGATTCGCCGTTCTCTTTCTTGATCTCGAGCTCGACCCCGTCAACCTGGTTGAGTTTGTCCCCTGCCGCCTTGCCGGCCGCCGCACCCGCGATGGCGCCACCGGCCGCCGCGATGTCACTGCCACGACCGCCGCCTATGGTGCTGCCGAGCAGGCCGCCGACCACGGCACCGCCAATGGTGCCGATCAGGGAGTTCTCATCGGCCTGGATCTTGACGGGGCGGGTGGAGAGGATGGTGCCATAGCTGACGGTCTGTACCTGCTTGGCGCGATCCTTGGTGTAGACATCGCCGGAGTAGACGTCGCTGTTGGCACAGCCGGTGATGGCGGTGGTGGCCGCCAGCAGGGTGACGAGAGCAATACGTTTGAACATGATGGGCCTCCTGGGCGGGCATCGGATTAATCTGGTGATGAATTGCACTTTACGCCAACCAGATTGCGCATTAAACCCGCAAAGTGTAACCAATTATGTGGCCGGAAGGCTCCCGTGCCGGTGGTGGATGGTCAGATCAGGGCTTTTTCCAGCAGCAGGCGATCCTCGCCCGGCCCGAAGTAGCCTCTCTCTTCTGCCAACTGCTGATAACCCAGCCTTAAGTAGAGGCGCTGGGCCGGATTGGCGGGATCCACGGTCAGCCTCACCCGGGCAACCTGCAAATGCGCCAGAGCCTGCTCCACCTGCAACATCATTTGCTCGGCCAGGCCGAAGCCGCGTGCTTCGGGACGCACCGCGAGGGAGAGCAGCCAGCCCTGCGACCGATCCTGACCAAGCCCCCCGAGGGCATAGCCCAGCAGCCGGCCTTCCCGTTCCGCGACGACCAGCAGTTCGGGCCACAGATCCATGGCCTGGCGAAAGAAGAAACCGGGGTAGACATCCTCGCCGAAGACATCGGCATCTATCTGCCAGATGGCGTGCATGTCGGTGTGGGTGGCAAGGCGCAATACGGGGGACGAGTGCATCGGGGCTCCTCTCATCGGGTCTCTGCTGCGGGGCAGCCAAAAAGGAGGCACAGGGTAGAAGGGGCGGGGAGTCGATGCAAGGGGGGCATTTGTGGCATGCCGCGGATAAAGAAACAGGGCCCGCAGGCCCTGTGTCATCAGAGGAGGCTGGTCGCCTGCTCCAGCCAGGCGAGATCCTCGCCCTCCAGCAGCGGGCTCAGACGGCGGTAGACCTCCGCATGGTATTCGTTGATCCAGCGGAACTCCGCCGGGCTCAGCAGGCTGCGATCGATGAGGCGGATATCGAACGGCACATAGGTCAGTCGCTCGAAGCCCAGCATCGGCTGCTCGCCACGGGCCTCCTGTTCGGTCACCACCACCAGGTTTTCACAGCGGATGCCGAAGGCATCTTCCCGGTAGTAGCCCGGCTCGTTGGAGAGCACCATGCCCGGCTGCAGGGCCACCAGGCTGCCCTTGGGGGCGATGCGCTGCGGGCCTTCGTGCACGCTGAGGAAGTGGCCGACCCCGTGACCGGTGCCATGGTCGTAGTTGTAGCCGGCTTGCCACAGGGGCATGCGGGCCAGCACGTCGAGCTGGATGCCGGCTGTACCGCGGGGGAAGCGGGCCTGATCCAGGGCAATATGACCCTGCAGCACCCGGGTAAACATGGCCCTGTGCTCGTCGGTCACCTCACCCACCTTGACGGTGCGGGTGATGTCGGTGGTGCCGTCCAGGTACTGGGCGCCGGAGTCCACCAGATAGATGCTGTCCTGGCCGAAGGCCCGCGGGGTACCGTTGGTGTGGCGGTAGTGGCACATGGCGGCATTGGGGCCGAGTGCCGAGATGGTGTCGAAGCTCGGCTCCACATAGTGCTCCTGCTCGTGGCGGAAGGCTTCCAGCTGGTCTGCCAGGGTGCCTTCGTCCACACCGTCGAACTCGCCGCTGGCGATCAGGCGATCCAGCCAGGCCAGGAAGCGGGTGACGGCAACGCCGTCGCGCAGGTGGGCGGCACGCATGCCGGCCAGCTCCACGGGGTTCTTGCACGCCTTGGGCAGCATGGTGGGATCCTGGCCGGCCACCAGAATGGCGCCTGCCTCTTCCATCACGAGCTGGGTCCAGGCGTTGGCGGTGTTGGGGTCGGCCAGCACCTTCTGCTGATCCTCGCCGATGCGCTGCAACACGTCACCCAGCTTGTCGATGGGGTAGACGGAGACATCCTGCCCCACGTGCTGGCTGAAGGCGAAGCAGTCGATCTTGTCGGTATCGACGAAGAAATCCATGGTGGTGTTGGCGTAGAGCACCGCAAAGCCCAGCACCACCGGCAGGCGTTCCACGTCGCGACCACGCAGGTTGAGCAGCCAGTTGATGGGCTCGGCCTGGGTCAGCAGCACCGCATCCAGCCCGCGCTTGCGCAGATCGCTGGCCAGCATTTCGCGCTTGGCCTGGCTGGACTGGCCCGCCAGCTCCTCGCTGTAGAGGATGACAGGGCTCTTGGTCGGAGCGGGACGATCGCTCCAGTGCAGATCGATGGGGTTCTCGTCGATGCGCACCAGCTCGATGCCGCGCTCGGTCAGCACGGCGTTGGCGTTCTGATACCAGGCCAGGCTGTGCAGGCGAGCATCGAAACCGACCCGGGAGCCTGAGGGCAACTGCTCCGCCAGCCACTGTACGTGGGGGTCTTCATTGAGGTGGAGAAACTCGAACAGCTCGGCCGGCGCCTGCATGCGCGCCTGCACCGTATAACGACCGTCGATGAACAGGGCCGCCCGATGCGCCATGATGATGGCGAGCCCGGCGGAGCCGTTGAAACCCGTGATCCAGTCCAGCCGCTCGGCATAGGCGGGAATGTACTCCCCCAGATGCTCGTCGTCGTGGGGAACGATGAAAGCGTCCAGCTCCAGCGTGGCCAGTGTGGCCCTGACCTGGGCGACGCGGGTTTCAATAATCTCGAAATGGTTCATGTCGTTATTGCCAGCTTGTGGTGATGTGAGTGTTCATTGATGATGGCCGCTTGCCAGGATCTGTCTGATCGATTGGCCTGCCGCCTCGATGTGTTGCTTGAGCAGTACCACTGCCTCGTGCTTGCGCCGGGCGCGGCACAGCTCCAGCAGGTGGGCGTGCTCGCGCTCTGCCTTGTCCACGCCGCCCTGGGCGAACAGCAGTTCGAAACGCACATAGCGGTCGCAGCTCAGATTGATCTGGGCGATGAGGTCCAGTGCCTGGGGGCGATTGGCTGCCTGGTAGAGGGTGGCGTGAAAGCGGTGATTCAACTCGGCCCAGTGTTCGATCTGGGTGCCGGACTCCAGCGCCAGATCAAACTGGGCGAGGATGGCTTGCGCCTGGGCGAAGGTCTCCTCCGTCATCAGGTCGACGGCGTGGAACAGGGTATCGGCTTCGAGCAGTGCCCGCAAATAAAAGAGCTCCTCGATGGCCGAGGCATCCAGCATGGTCACCACGGCGCCGCGATGGGCCTCGAACTTCACCAGCCCCTGGGCTTCCAGTTGCATCAGGGCTTCCCGTACCGGGATACGGCTCACCGCCAGCTCCTTGGCGATGGCGTCCTGGCGCAGGGGGGCGCCCGCTGCAAACTCGCCACGCAATATCCGGCCGCGGAGGTTCTCCATCACCATCTGGGTTCGGGTCTTGTAAGGTGGGGTCATGCTGGGGTCACGGGCAGGTTGCAAAATTGTATATTGTATAAAGTTTGGCTGAATCTAACGCGCAAGGGCCGTCAAGGCAAGGCTTGGCGGGAGTCATATGCCGCGCATCGGCCAAAAAAATACCGGCCAGCAGGGCTGACCGGTACGGGATTGCGAGATGCGATGCGCGTTTCTTACAACTGCGGGCCCGCCGCGACCAGGCGTTTGCCTTCGTCGTTGTCGGTGAAGCGCTCGAAGTTCTTGATGAAGCGCCCGGCCAGATCGGCCGCCTTGGCATCCCACTCTGCCTGGTCGGCGTAAGTGTCTCGCGGATCCAGGATGGCGGGGTTGACGCCCGGCAGCTCGGTCGGCACTTCCAGATTGAACACCGGCAGTACCTTGGTCGGCGCCTTCTCGATGGAACCATCCAGGATGGCGTCGATGATGCCACGGGTATCCTTGATGGAGATCCGCTTGCCTGTGCCGTTCCAGCCGGTGTTGACCAGATAGGCTTCAGCCCCTGCCGCTTCCATCCGTTTCACCAGCTCCTGGCCGTACTTGGTCGGGTGCAGGCTGAGGAAAGCCGCGCCGAAGCAGGAGGAGAAGGTCGGGGTCGGCTCTGTGATGCCGCGCTCGGTACCGGCCAGCTTGGCGGTAAAGCCGGACAGGAAGTGGTACTTGGTCTGCTCCTTGGTCAGCTTGGCGACCGGGGGCAGCACACCGAAGGCGTCTGCGGTCAGGAAGATCACCTTGGTGGCGTGACCCGCCTTGGAGACCGGCTTGACGATGTTGTCGATGTGATAGATGGGGTAGGAGACCCGGGTATTCTCGGTGCGGGAACCGTCGTCGAAGTCGATGGTGCCATCGGCGGCCACGGTCACGTTCTCCAGCAGCGCATCGCGGCGGATGGCGTGGTAGATGTCCGGCTCGGCCTCTTCGGAGAGCTTGATGGTCTTGGCGTAGCAGCCCCCTTCGAAGTTGAACACGCCGTGATCATCCCAGCCGTGCTCGTCATCGCCGATCAGCTGACGCTTGGGATCGGTGGAGAGGGTGGTCTTGCCGGTGCCGGAGAGGCCGAAGAAGATGGCCACGTCCCCATCCTTGCCCACGTTGGCGGAGCAGTGCATGGAGGCGATGCCGCGCAGGGGCAGGAAGTAGTTCATCATGGAGAACATGCCCTTCTTCATCTCGCCACCGTACCAGGTGCCGCCGATGAGTTGCATCTTCTCGGTCATGTTGAAGGCGACGAAGTTCTCGGAGTTGAGACCCTGCTCCTTCCAGTTCGGGTTGGTGCACTTGGCACCGTTCATCACCACGAAGTCCGGTTTGAAGGCCTTCAGCTCCTCTTCGCTCGGGCGGATGAACATGTTCTTCACGAAGTGCGCCTGCCAGGCCACCTCGGTGATGATGCGCACCGCCAGGCGGGTGTCCGGGTTGGCGCCGCAGAAGCCGTCCACCACGAACAGACGCTTGCCGGAGAGCTGTTTGGTGACCAGCCCTTTCAGATGTGACCACACTTCCGGGGTAATCGCCTTGTTATCGTTTTTACCCTGGTCAGACCACCACACAGTATCCTGGGTAGTGGCATCTTTGACGATATATTTATCTTTAGGGGAGCGGCCGGTGAAGATGCCGGTGTTGACGTTGACGGCGCCAAGCTCGGTGACGACGCCACGTTCGAAGCCCTCAAGGTCTGAGCGGGTCTCTTCAGCGAAAAGCTGCTCATAGGAGGGGTTGCGAACGATTTCCTGGCTGTTTTTGATACCGTATTGGTCCAGCTTCAGTTGTTGGGCCAGGGTGGGTTCTACCACGATTGTCATTGTATTCTCCTGGGTTCAGAGGTGTGTAGGGTTCTATCTGACGTTCATGCTACCACCTAGGTGGTAGTTTTTAGCGATCGCCATCAAACTTTATAAAATAGGGTATTTTTTTGTTATTTAAGTTAAAGGCGGGTTTTGCCCGCCTTTGATTAGTGTAACTGGTTTGCATCATTACCGGGAGCCCTGCTGAACAGGGTTTCGATGTCTATCCCGTCGAATTCGTAGTGGGCGCCGCAGTAATCGCAGTGCATGTCGATCTTGCCGAGCTCCTGCACCATGGATACCGCTTCCTCCTTGTCTATCTGCAGCAAGGCCCCTTCGCAACGGGCGCGGGAGCAGGTGCAGCGGAACTCGATGGCCTGGGGATCGAACACCCGTACCTTGTCCTGGTGGTAGAGGCGGTAGAGGATCTCTTCCGCGTCCAGACCGAACAGCTCTTCGTCCTTGATGGTGGTGGTGAGCTGGACCAGGTGGTCGAAATCTTCGCTGTGATCCTCGCTCTGGGCCGGCAGCTCCTGCAGCAGGATGCCCGCCGCACGGGGCTCGCCCTCGTGGTGGCCGGTGCGGATCCAGAGGCGGGTGGCCAGTTGTTCGGACTGGGCGAAGTAGTGCTCCAGGCAGGCCGCCAGGGTGTCGGCCTCCAGGGCGATGATGCCCTGATAGCGCTCTCCCTGATCCGGGGTGATGGTGATGACCAGATGGCCGTTGCCGATCAGGCTTTGCAGCTTGCCGTCCGTCGGCAATTCCCCTTCATAGCGTGCCACGCCGCGCAATTGCTGGTTGTTGTCGCCGTTGATGACGGCCAGACGTACCGGACCGTCCCCCTGCAGCTGCACCGTGATGGAGCCTTCAAACTTGAGGGTGGCGGTCAGCAGGCTGGTGGCAACCAGCAGCTCGCCCAGCAGGTGTTGCACCTGTACCGGGTAGTTCTGGGCGTCGATGATGTGGCGGTAGGTACGATCCAGCTGGACCAGCTCCCCACGCACTTCGTACTCTTCGAACAGATAGCGATACAGGAGGTCTTGGTTACTCATCATGGTTTCCTAGGATGTTCTTGGGGAAAAATAAACACATTGTTAAACAGGTGGTTAGGAACTAATTCCTCCACCTGTCGTCATAAAGGGGCCACAGACGCGGATTAGGATTGCTTGACCCGGATAAGCTGGCGTCGCTCCTGCTTGTCAGGTCGGCGCTCCGGGCTTGGGGCAAACTGGCTGTTGAAGCGGCGGGCTTCGCTGTTTTCGGCCCGTTTCTTCAGGCTGGCCTCTGTCTCTTCATAGAGTTGCTGGGCCAGCGGGGCGGATTTGCGCTGCTCGCTCACCTCGAGCACCCGCACCTCCCGCTCGTCCTGGCCTTGCCAGAATCGCACCAGGGCGCCGACCTCGACCGCCTTGCCCGGCTTGGTGCGCTGGCCGTTGTAGTGCACCTTGCCGCCGTCGATCTGATCCCGCGCCAGACTGCGGGTCTTGTAAAAGCGGGCGGCCCACAGCCACTTGTCGAGACGGACCTGAGTGCTGCTTTGTGCTGGATTCGACATGGATCGGCTCCGGGATGGCTGAAAAGGTGCCTGATTATACCAGAGGCGGGCCCCGGGATAGAAACAGGGGGCATCCGGGTGTGACGGAAACTGAATTTTCACCCCTTGGTCCCATCCGGTCGGTTGTCTCTGGGTCCATTGCCGTACACAATAGCCAACCGACTTGGATGCCAGACAATTTTGAGAAAGATGACGCTACCGTTCAGGGATGATTTGTTGATTTCCCTTCTGGCTCGCTGCAAGGCCATGCCACTCTCCCGTTTCAGCCAGCCCCTGTTCTGGCTTCTGCTGCTGTTGCTGGCCCAGCAGTGTGCCGTGCTCACCTGGCGCCTGTACGAACTGGCCCAGCCCGCACCCCTGACCCTCTGGCAACCCTCGGTCACCTCGGCGCAGGGGAGTGGCGGCGATCGCCTCGATCTTGGCAACCTCAGCCGCCTCTCTCTCTTTGGCAAGGCGCTGCAACCCCAGGCGGACAAGGCGGCAGAGACGGTGGCGGCGGATGCCCCGAAAACCCAGCTCAACGCCCAGCTCAACGGGGTGCTGGCAAGCTCGGATCCCGCCAAGTCCATCGCCATCATCGCCCACAACGGGACACAGAACTCTTACGGCATCGGGGACTACATCGACGGTACCCAGGCCAGGATACGCCAGGTGTTTGCCGATCGGGTCATCATCGCCCGGGACGGCCGTGACGAGACCCTGATGCTGGACGGGGAGGAGTATGGCAAGCCCCTGCCCAAACCGGCCCGCCAGGAGGGGCTCTCCTCCGTGCGCAGCGAACTGCTGGGCAACCCGGGCAAGATCACCGATTACCTCAATATTTCTCCGGTCCGGGTGGACGGTCGCATGACCGGCTATCGCCTCAACCCGGGTCGCAATCCGGAACTGTTCAATCAACTCGGACTGGTCGCCAACGATCTGGCGGTCAGCATCAACGGCCTGGATCTGCGTGACAACGCCCAGGCCATGCAGGCGATGCAGCAGGTGGCGGGCGCCACGGAAATGACCGTCACCGTCGAGCGGCAAGGACAGCTCTATGACGTCTATGTCGGCTTGTCAGAATAATGAATTGGAGTAGCACCAAGAATGACAAATAAAGGGAAGGGCTGGCGTCTGGCCACCATGGCGGCAGCCTTGATGATGGCCGGTTCTGCCTGGGCCACCGAGTATTCCGCCAGTTTCAAGAACGCCGACATCGAGGAGTTCATCAACACGGTCGGCAAGAACCTGAACAAAACCATCATCATAGAGCCATCGGTACGCGGCAAGATCAACGTGCGCAGCTATGACCTGCTCAACGAGGATCAGTACTACCAGTTCTTCCTGAGCGTGCTCGACGTTTACGGCTTTGCCGTGGTGCCCATGAACAACGGCGTGCTCAAGGTGGTGCGCTCCAAGGATGCCAAGACCTCGGCCATCCCCGTGGTGGATGACACCAACCCCGGCGTGGGTGACGAGATGGTGACCCGGGTCGTGCCGGTGCGCAATGTCTCGGTCCGTGAACTGGCCCCCCTGCTGCGTCAGCTCAACGACAACGCCGGCGGCGGCAACGTGGTCCACTACGAGCCCTCCAACGTGCTGCTCATCACTGGCCGCGCCGCCGTCGTCAACCGCCTGGTGGAGGTGGTTCGCCGGGTGGACAAGGCGGGGGATCAGGACATGGACGTCATCAAGCTCAAGTTCGCCTCCGCCGGCGAGATGGTGCGGCTGGTGACCAACCTCAACAAGGATGGCAGCAATCAGGGGGCCAACGCCTCGCTGCTGCTTTCCCCCAAGGTGGTGGCCGACGAGCGCACCAACTCCGTGGTCATCAGCGGCGAGCCCAAGGCCCGTGCCCGCATCATCCAGATGGTGCGCCAGCTCGACCGGGATCTGCAGAGCCAGGGCAACACCCGGGTCTTCTACCTGAAATATGGCAAGGCCAAGGATCTGGTGGACGTCCTCAAGGGGGTCAGCTCCAGCATCGCCGCCGACAAGAAGGGCGGGGCGGCTGCCACGGCCACGGGCGGCGCCAGCATCGGCGGCGGCCAGCTCGCCATCTCCGCCGACGAGACCACCAATGCCCTGGTGATCACCGCCCAGCCGGACGTGATGGCCGAGCTGGAGCAGGTCATCGCCAAGCTCGACATTCGTCGTGCCCAGGTGCTGGTGGAGGCCATCATCGTCGAGATATCGGATGGTGACGGCATGAACCTCGGGGTGCAGTGGGCCAACACCAATGGCGGCGGCACCCAGTTCACCGACACCGGTCTGCCCATCGGCTCCCTGGCCATCGCCGCCAAGGATTACAAAGACAACGGCAACACCGACGGCCTGTCATCCCTGGCGGGCAGCTTCAGCGGCATGGCGGCAGGCTTCTATCACGGGGACTGGGCGGCGCTGGTGACGGCGCTCTCCACCAACAGCAAGAACGACATCCTCTCCACCCCGAGCATCGTCACCATGGACAACAAGGAGGCCTCTTTCAACGTCGGTCAGGAAGTGCCGGTGCAGAGCGGCTCCCAGAGCTCCACCACCAGCGATCAGGTGTTCAACACCATAGAGCGCAAGACGGTGGGGACCAAGCTGGTGGTGACGCCCCAGATCAACGAAGGAGATTCCGTGCTGCTCAACATCGAGCAGGAAGTCTCCAGCGTGGCACAGAAGCAGGCGACCGGGACCGCCAACCTGGGCCCCACCTTCGATACCCGTACCGTGAAGAACGCCGTGCTGGTCAAGAGCGGCGAGACAGTGGTGCTGGGCGGCCTGATGGACGAACAGACCCAGGAGCAGATCTCCAAGGTGCCCCTGCTCGGGGACATTCCGGTGCTGGGCTACTTGTTCCGTTCCTCCAAGACCTCCACCGCCAAGCGCAACCTGATGGTCTTCATCCGCCCGACCATATTGCGTGACGCCAATGTCTACTCCGGGGTCTCCAGCAACAAGTACACCTTGTTCAGGGCCGAACAGCTGAGCCGGGCTGCGGAAGAGGGCTATGCCACCTCGCCGGCTCGCCAGGTGCTGCCCGCCTATGGCCAGGACGTGATGATGTCCCCCGAGGTGCAGCAGCAGATCCAGAGAATGCAGGCCCAGCAGCAGGCGACCGCCACCGGCGTGCGCGCCCAGGTGCAGGAGCAGCCCTTCGTGCAGAGCAAGCCCTGATGGCCGCCTACCAGCTCGATGGCAGCGAGCTGCCGGCTCCCCTGCCGGAACTGCCGTTCGCGTTTGCCCGCAACTTCGGGGCCATCCTGACCGAGCGCCAGGGTGCCCCGGTACTGCTCTGTCGTCAGGGGATCTCCCCCCAGACCCTGCTGGAGGTGCGACGGGTGGCGGGCTGTGCCTTCGCGGTGGAGCAGCTTGGCAACGACGAGTTCGAGACGCTCCTGATGGCCCACTATCAGCGTGACTCCTCCGAGGCGCGTCAGCTGATGGAGGATCTCGGCAACGAGATGGACTTCTTTGCCCTGGCCGAAGAGCTGCCCCAGAGCGAGGATCTGCTGGATGCTGACGACGACGCCCCCATCATTCGCCTCATCAATGCCATGTTGAGCGAGGCGATAAAAGAGGAGGCGTCCGACATCCACATCGAGACCTTCGAGCGGGCCCTGGTGATCCGTTTTCGCATCGATGGGGTGCTGCGGGAGATCCTGCGCCCCCATCGCAAACTCGCCTCCTTGCTGGTGTCGCGCATCAAGGTCATGTCGCGCATGGACATCGCCGAGAAGCGGGTGCCCCAGGATGGCCGCATCTCACTGCGCATCGGCGGCCGGGCGGTGGACGTGCGGGTCTCCACCATGCCCTCCAGCTACGGCGAACGGGTGGTATTGCGACTGCTCGACAAGAACAACGTGCGCCTCGAGCTCAAGCAGCTCGGCATGACGCTGGCCAACCGCAACATCATCAGCGAACTCATTCGCAAGCCCCACGGCATCATCCTGGTGACGGGCCCGACCGGTTCGGGCAAGTCCACCACCCTCTATGCGGCCCTCTCGGAGATCAACTCCCGGGATCGCAACATCCTGACCGTCGAAGACCCCATCGAATATGACCTCGAAGGGGTGGGCCAGACCCAGGTCAACAGCAAGGTGGACATGACCTTCGCCCGGGGCCTGCGCGCCATTCTGCGCCAAGACCCGGACGTGGTGATGGTGGGGGAAATCCGTGACCTCGAGACCGCCCAGATCGCGGTGCAGGCATCCCTCACCGGTCACCTGGTGATGTCGACCCTGCACACCAACACCGCCATCGGCGCCATCACCCGGATGCGGGACATGGGGATCGAGCCCTTCCTGCTCTCCTCGTCGCTCCTGGCGGTACTGGCCCAGCGGCTGGTGCGTACTCTCTGCCCGGATTGCCGCGCACCGCACCCTGTCACCGAGCAGGAGCGTCTGGCCATGGGCATCGAGCTTGCGCCGGATCAGCAGATCTGGCGTCCGGTGGGCTGCGAGCAGTGCAACCACACCGGCTATCGCGGCCGGACCGGCATCCACGAGCTGGTGGTGGTGGACGAGGCGGTGCGCGAGGCGATCCACAGCGCCAGCGGCGAGCTCGCCATCGAGCGGCTGATCCGGGGTCACACCCCCAGCATCCGCCGCGACGGCATCGACAAGGTGCTCAAGGGGCAGACCAGCCTCGAAGAGGTGCTGCGCGTGACCCGGGAAGACTGAGATGGCGGCATTTGAATACAAGGCTCTCGACGGCAAGGGGCGCAACAAGAGCGGCGTGCTGGAAGGGGATTCCGCCCGCCAGGTGCGCCAGCTGCTGCGCGAGCAGGGGCTGACCCCCCTCGAGGTGAACGAGACCACCGAGAAGGCCAAGCGGGAGGCGAACCGCTTCGTGCTGTTTCGCCGTGGCGCCTCCACCTCGGAGCTTGCCCTCATCACCCGCCAGCTGGCGACCCTGGTGGGGGCCGGTCTCACCATCGAGGAGGCCCTCAAGGCGGTCGCCGAACAGTGCGAGAAGGCCCACCTGCGCAGCCTGGTGGCGACGGTGCGCAGCAAGGTGGTGGAGGGGTATTCCCTGGCCGATTCGCTGGGGGCCTTCCCCCATGTGTTCGACCAGCTGTTCCGCTCCATGGTGGCGGCCGGCGAGAAGTCCGGTCATCTGGAGAAGGTGCTCAACCGTCTCGCCGATTACACCGAGCAGCGCCAGCACATGCGCACCAAGCTGCTGCAGGCGATGATCTATCCCATCGTCCTCACCCTGGTGGCGGTGGGGGTCATCTCCATCCTGCTCACCGCCGTGGTGCCCAAGGTGGTGGCCCAGTTCGAGCACATGGGCCAGCAATTGCCGGGCACCACCCGTTTCCTCATCGGTACCAGCGAGCTGTTGCAGCACTACGGCCTCTGGTTCCTGCTGCTCCTTGGCATTGGCGGCCTGATCTGGCGCTGGTGGCTGACCGACGACAAGCGCCGCCGTCGCTGGCACCAGGTGATACTGCGCCTGCCGGTGATCGGTCGGGTCAGCCGCGGTCTCAACACCGCCCGCTTTGCCCGCACCCTGAGCATCCTCAACGCCAGCGCAGTGCCCCTGCTGGAGGGAATGAAGATCGCCGGCGAAGTGCTCTCCAACGACTATGCCCGCATGCGTATCGGCGAGGCCACCGAGCGGGTGCGGGAGGGGACCAGCCTGCGCAAGTCGCTGGATGAAACCAGAATTTTTCCGCCCATGATGCTGCACATGATCGCCTCGGGCGAGCAGAGCGGCGAGCTCGACAGCATGCTGGAGCGGGCGGCGGACAACCAGGACAGGGAGTTCGAAACCCAGGTGAACATCGCCCTCGGGGTGTTCGAGCCCATGCTGGTGGTCTCCATGGCCGGGGTGGTGCTGTTTATCGTGATGTCGATCCTGCAGCCGATCCTGGAGCTCAACAACATGGTGAATCTGTGAGGGTCGGGTGCCCGAATAGGCTTCGCCATTCGAACCTGCAAATTCAATCGAACGATCGTGGTTTAACAGTTAATCGTTGATGGCTCATGCCATCTCATTTCGTTAGGGAGTCAGTCATGCAAAAGCGTCGTCAATCGGGTTTTACCCTGCTGGAAGTGATGGTGGTCATCGTGATCCTGGGGATCCTGGCCAGCCTGGTGGTGCCCAACCTGATGGGCAACAAGGAGAAGGCGGATCAGCAAAAAGCGGTCTCCGACATAGTGGCGCTGGAAAACGCCCTCGACATGTACAAGCTGGACAACAACCGCTACCCCACCACCGAGCAGGGGCTGGACGCCCTGGTCAACAAGCCGACCGCATCCCCTGAGCCGCGCAGCTACCGTGAAGGGGGCTACATCAAGCGCCTGCCGCAGGATCCCTGGGGCAACCAGTACCAGCTGCTGAGCCCGGGCCAGTTCGGCAAGATCGACATCTTCTCCATGGGGATGGACGGCGAAGCCGGGACCGATGACGACATCGGCAACTGGAACCTGAAGGACTTCCAATAAGTGATTCCGCCGCGTCGTGCTCACTGCGCCACCCCGGGGCTGCCTGAATGAAGGTGGCCTCTTGGGCCCGTCACCAGGCCGGTTTTACCCTGCTGGAAGTGTTGCTGGTCGCCATGTTGATGGGACTGGTGGCGACCGCCGTCACCCTCAGCATGGGGGGCGCCAGGGGGGATCGGGAGCTCGACAAGCAGGCGCGCCGCTTCATGGCGACCCTGCAGCAGGCCCAGGAGTATTCGGTCATGGATGGCAGGCTGCTGGGGCTGCGGGTCGAGGAGAACGGCTGGCAGTTTATGTCCCGGGATCCCAAGGATCGCAAGTGGCGCGCCCTGACCGGTGACAAGTTGCTGGGGCCGGTGACGTTACCGGAGGGGATGACCCTGGCGGTGGAGCTGGAAGGTTTCAACTGGCGCACTGCGTCGGACGAACGCCAGGAGCAGGGTCGGGACGAGCGTGAGCGGACACCCCAGATCCTGGTCTTTCCGGGGGGAGAGCTCTCTCCCTTCGTGCTGACCCTGAGCCAGCAGGACGAGGATCTGCATTACCTGCGCACCGTCAGGGGGGACGAGTTCGGTCGTCTCTCCCTGTTGCAGGATGAAGAGGAAGAAGAGTGAGGAGCGCCAGGCCCGCAGGGGGCGTTCTAGCGCGTCGCACCGCTCTGTCGGGCGGACCCGCCCGGGTGCGCGGCATGACGCTGCTGGAGGTCATGGTGGCCCTGGCGGTGTTTGCCATCGCCGGGCTGGCGGTGATGAAGACCGCGAGCGAACACCTGGCCGGCCTCAATTATCTGGAGCAGAAGACCCTGGCGACCTGGGTGGTGGAGAATCAGCTGGTGCAGCAGAAGCTCGAAGGCAAGTGGCCGGGAGACAGCTGGGTGGAAGGGGACGAGGAGATGGCCGGGCAGACCTGGTACTGGCGCTATCGCGGCGTCGCCACGGCGGACAACAACTTCAGGGCGCTGGACATGGAAGTGCGCACCGCGCCCAAGGCCGACAGCCCGGTGGCCATGATCCGGACCTATCTCAGCCGATGAACATTCATCAACGTGCGTCCATGATCCGGAGCCGGTGTCAGCCGATGATCCAGAGCAACCCCCGCCCATCGCGCCACCGCGGCTTTACCCTGCTTGAGATGTTGGTGGCCATCGCCATCTTCGCCACCCTGAGCCTGGGTGCCTATCAGGTGCTGCAAGGGGTGCTGACCAGCGACGAGGTGGCCAAGCGCAAGGAGGCCCGCCTCTCGGAACTGCAGCTCGCCTTCAGCCTGCTGGAGCGGGACGTCACCCAGATGGTGCCGCGCAGCGGTCGCATCGACGGCGAGAACAACAAGGTGCTGCTGGCGGCGTCCCGCTTCGGCCAGCAGAGCGACGACTGGGGCATGGCCTTCATTCGCGGCGGCTGGCTCAATCCGGACAGCATACTGCCGCGCTCCGGCCTGCAACGGGTGGGTTGGCGTCTCAAGGGGCAGACCCTGGAGCGGTTGAGCTACCTCTATCCGGATCCGGCCATTGGCACCGAGCCGCGTATTCAGCCCGTGCTGACCGGCGTGACGGCGCTGCGCCTCTATTTCTACGACAAGGGACAGTGGAAGGAGGAGTGGACCCAGCGCGACCTGCTGCCCTACGGGCTGGCGGTGGAGCTGGAGCTTGAAGACTACGGCACCATCCGCCGCCAGTTCCTGATCGGAGCCGGTGGTCAGAGGGCTGAGAATGGTAACTGATCGTCGTTTTCCCCTGTCCGTCACGAAGGATGACGGCACTATTCGACGTCGCCAGTTCCTGATCGGAGCCGGTGGCCAGAGGGCAGAGAATGGTAACTGATCGTCGTTTTCCCCTGTCCGTCACGGAGGATGACGGCACTATTCGACGTCGCCAGTTCCTGATCGGTGCTGGTGGCCAGAGGGCAGAGAATGGTAACTGATCGTCGTTTTCCCCTGTCCGTCACGGAGGATGACGGCACTATTCGACGTCGCCAGTTCCTGATCGGAGCCGGTGGCCAGAGGGCGGACAATGGCAATTAAGCGCCCCCGCCCTCCTTTGGCCCCCGGCAGACAGCGGGGCATGGCCCTGCTGGTGGTGTTGCTCATCCTCGCGGTGATGGTGATCGTCGCCAGCAACATGAGCGGCCGCCTGCAACTGGAGCTGCGTCGCACCGCCAACCTCACCCTGGGCAAGCAGGCCTGGTGGTATGCCATGTCGGCGGAGGCCCTGGTGATCAAGGTGCTGAACCAGGACTTCAAGGACGATCCGGATCGGGTGAGTCTGGGACAGAACTGGGCGCGGGAGGACGGGGTCTTCCCGGTGGAGGATGGCACTCTCTCGGGCCGGGTGCGGGATCTGCAATCCTGCTTCAACCTCAACAGCCTGAGCGTGCCCCTCAAGGAGGGGGAGAACGGCGACGATCTCGAGGCCCAGCCTTACCAGTTCAAGGTGTTCCGGGCCCTGCTCGCCCAGCTCGAGGTGGATGATTACGAAGCGGTACAGCTGACGGACGCCATCCGCGACTGGACCGACAAGGATACCCAGCTGGTCTCGAGCAACGGGGCCGAGGATGCCTACTACGAGGGACTCAATCCCCCCTACCTGGTGGCTAACCAGCGGATGCTGGGCACCGACGAATTGCGGGCGGTGCGCGGGGTGAGCGCCAGCCTGTACGCCCGGTTGGCCCCCTATGTGTGCTCCCTGCCCAATGACAAGCTGGTGGTGAACATCAACACCATCCGGCCGGAGCAGGCGGCCCTGCTGGTGGGGCTCTACCAGGGGAAGATCGGGCTGGACGATGCCAAGCGGGTGCTGACCAGCCGCCCCAAGAAGGGGTGGAAGAACAAGCAGGAGATGACGGAGCAGTTGCAGGTTCAGCCGGGTGCCATCACCGGGCTGGATGGCGCCCTGGACATCAAGAGCAGCTTCTTCGAGGCCCGCCTGCTGGCGGAGGTGGGGGAGACCCGCGCCAGGCTTGAGACCGTCTTCCAGCGTGGCAAGGACAACAAGCTGGTGATGCTGCGTCGCCTGAGCGGCGGCGCCGAATAACAAGGGGGCGTGGGGCGGTTTCAGCTGCCCTGCGCATCCCCCGATTGGACTGCAACCCATGGCTGTGCGCCCGCCCCCCTGAGGGAGGCGCGGGCATGGCAGGAGAGACATTAGTGAGCGAGAGTCTGGTCATCCGTCTGGGGACCAATGCGCAGCAGCCAGTGCACTGGCTGGTCTGGTCGGCGCAGGAGCAGGAGATCATCGCCTCCGGCATCCTGGCCTCGGCGCACGCCCTCGGCGAGCTGCAGGAGCGTGCCGGTGGTCGCCCCGTGGTGACCCTGGTGCCCGGCAGCGATCTTATCTTCCGGCGGGTCAATCTGCCGGGCAAATACAGCCGCCAGAGTGCGGCGGCCCTGCCCTATCTGCTGGAGGAGCAGATCGCCTCAGACGTGGACGATCTGCACCTGGTGGTGCTCGGCCATCAGGGCCGAGAGGTGGATCTGATGGCGGTGGACAAGGGGAAGATGCACTCCTGGCTCGGCTGGCTGGAGCAGGCAGGGCTCAAGACCCTGCACCTGCTGCCCGACGTGCTGGCGCTGCCGCTCGCCGCCGATGGCTGGTCAGCCCTGCAGCTGGGGGAGGAGTGGCTGGTCCGCCAGGGCCCCCGTCAGGGCATAGTGGCGGAGGAATCCCTGCTGGCCATGCTGCTGGCAGCGCAGACCGATCCAGTCACCCTTCACTGCCATACTCCCATCCCCGCCATGGCGGCGGGCAACTGGCAGGGGGCTGACCCGGAACTGCCCATGCTGTTGCTGGCGAAAGGGGCGCTGACCTGCCAGGCCAACCTGTTGCAGGGGCCCTATCGTCCCCAGACCGAATACGCCCGCTACTGGTTGCAGTGGCGCAAGGTGGCGGTGCTGGCAGGCGTATTGTTGCTGGTGGCCCTGGTGCAGCGCGGTGTGCATCTGCACCAGCTGGCGGAACAGGACAAGGCCCTCAAGGCGGAGATCCGGCAGGTCTACACCCGGATCTTCCCGGGGGAGACGCGCATCGTCAACGTGCGCAGCCAGATGACCCAGCACCTCCAGCAGTTGGGGCAGGCTCCCCAGGATGGCGTCCTGTTGCTCCTGACCGAGCTGGCCCCGGTGTTTGCCGAGGTGCCCGGCCTCAAGCCCGAGGTGCTGCGCTTCGATGCAGCCCGGGGCGAGCTGAGGTTGCAGGTGACGGCCCCCGGCTTCACCGAGATCGAACGTTTCCGCGAGCTGGCGGGCAAGCGCTTCGAGGTGCAGCAGGGTGAGGTGCGAAGCACCGAAGGCAAGGTCGAAGGGGCGCTGGTGCTCAAGGGGAGGTCGTCATGATGGACAAACTGCAGAGCTGGTGGCGCGGCATCAGTGCCCGCGAGCAGCGGCTGGTGGCGGTGGGGGGCAGCGTGCTGCTCATCGGACTCTTCTACTGGGCGATCTGGCAGCCGGTGGCAAATCGCATTGCCGAGCGCGAGCGGCAGGTGGTGAACCAGCAGCAGACCCTGGCCTGGCTCAAGGAGAAGGGACAGGAGGTGCTGGCGATGCAGGGGGGACAGGGGCGCCAGATCGATACCGGCGGTACCCTGGACGGTGTGGTGAACCGCACCGCCTTCAACCAGAAGATCAAGATTGCCCGCTTGCAGCCCCAGGGTCAGGAGCTGCAGGTATGGATAGACACAGTGCCGTTCGATGATCTGCTGATCTGGCTTGCGACCCTCTCGGATCAATACGGCGTCCAGGTGCAGATCATCGAGCTGGCCCGCGAGGGGCTGGCCCCCGGGCTGGTCAAGGTCAGACGTTTGCAGTTGAGTCGTTCCCAATGAAGCGAAAAATAGTGATCGCCAGTCTCTTCCTGCTGGCCTATCTCGGTTTCCTGCTGGCCCAGTTGCCTGCATCCCTGGTGGTGCGCCATCTGCCGCTGCCCCCCAATCTGGTGCGGCTGGAGGGGGTGAGCGGCACCCTCTGGAGCGGTCAGGCCGCCCGGGTGCAATATGCCAGCGAGTCCCTCACCCAGTTGCGCTGGGATCTCGATGGCTGGTCCCTGCTGCGGCTGGCGCCCGAGGTGTCGGTGCGCTTTGGCGAGCGCAGCGGACTCAACGGGCAGGGGATCCTGGGTTGGAACGGTGCCGCTTTCGGGCGCGACATCACCCTGAATGCGCCGGCCCTCTGGGTGCTGGAGCGGGTGCCGATGAGACCCCCTTTCCCGTTGACGGCGGCGGGTCAGTTGCAGCTCAAGATCGACCAGTTTGCCCAGGGCAATCCCTGGTGTGACAACCTTTACGGGGATCTTCACTGGTATGACGCACAGGCGGACACCCCGGCGGGCAAGCTGGCCCTGGGGGATCCCGAGATCACGCTCACCTGTCTCGACTCCCGGCTGGTGGCCGAGATCAAGCAGGGCTCGAAGGCGGTGCAGGTGCTGGGCAAGCTGGAGTTGCAGGCCAATCGCCAGTACCTGTTCCAGGGCACCCTGAAACCGGGTCCCGAGCTGCCGGACCAGATGAAACAGGGGCTCCCCTTCCTCGGCCAGCCCGATGGGCAGGGGCGCTTCCCGCTGCGTTATCAGGGCCGCATCTGACGGCGTTGCCCATGGTTTGAACCACCCCGCCCCGGCGGGGTGGTGTCGTTATGGGGGCGCGCCGGCTGGCGCCGTGATGAGGTGATTGAGGAAGAAGCTGAACAACTCGGCCCGGGAGTGCAGGTTCAACTTGGCGTAGAGGTGCTTGCGGTGATTCTTCACCGTGCCGCTGCCGATGCCGAGCGCACCGGCAATGGCCTCGGTATCCAGCCCCTGCAACAGCAAACCCGCCACCTGGCGCTCCCGCCGGGTTAGCTGGTCTCCCCCCACACTGGCGATAGCCTGCTCCACCGCCCCCTTGAGGTCAGTGCCATCTGACCTGACCGGGCTGCGGGCCAGGCGGGGTGTCTCTTCCCGCCAGTGCTGGCGACACAGCGAATGCACCAGCGGGAACAGTGCCTCCAGCCTGGCCAGCTCGTCACGGCTGAGGGAGCTGCGCTTGTCGAGGCGGCCCAGAAACAGCATCAGGGTGAGGCCGCCGCGCACCGGCAGGATCAGCCCCACCTCTTCCTGCCAGCCGGTGGCCTGATAGAAGTGGTGGCGATACTCGGGGTCGAGCCGCCCCCGCGACACCTGCGCCAGGGTCCAGACCCCGGCACCCAGCCCCTGCTCCAGCGCCTGCATGAAGGGATCCTGGCTAAAGTGGCGGGTGAGGTAGCGGTCGAACAATAGGGCCCGCTGATGATGCAGGTTGTCGTAGAGGTAGACGGGGCGCAGCCCCACCCCGAGCAGCAGGGCACAGTCGAATGCCACCTGTTGCTGGATGAGGCGCACCAGGGCTGCCGGGAAGCCGCTGCCGTGCAGGGCATCGACGGCGGCGGTCAGGCTCAGGGTATCCGTGGCAGGAGACGGGGGCATGGCGATGGGCTCCGGGTCAGGGAATGGCTTCCCCACGATGGCAGGATGCTAGCACGGGAGTGGCAAAACTGTCCCCTGGGGGACATATCTGCCAGCACCGCAAACGGCGAGGATGGCCCTCTTTCTCTTGCTGTTGGAGCCCCCCATGACAAATCCTCACCTGCTCGATGAGCTGACCCAGCGCGGCCTGGTGGCCCAGAATTCCGACCCGGTGGCGCTGGCCGACCATCTTGCCACCCCGCGCACCGTCTATTGCGGTTTCGATCCCACTGCCGGCAGCCTGCATATCGGCCACCTGGTGCCACTGCTGATGCTGCGCCGCTTCCAGCTGGCGGGCCACACCCCGGTGGCCCTGGTGGGCGGGGCCACCGGCCTTATCGGCGATCCCAGCTTCAAGGCAAGCGAGCGCACCCTCAACAGCGCCGAGACGGTGCAGGGCTGGGTCGCCAGCCTGTCGGCCCAGATAAGCGCCCTGCTGCCGGCGAGCGACGGGCTGGCGGCGCCGCTGCTGGTCAACAACGCCGACTGGATGGGGCAGATGTCCGCCCTCGATTTTCTGCGGGACATCGGCAAGCACTTCTCGGTCAACGCCATGCTGGCCCGCGAATCGGTGCGCCAGCGCCTGGCCCGCCCGGATCAGGGCATCTCGTTCACCGAGTTCTCCTACGCCCTGCTGCAATCCCAGGACTTCGCCGTGCTCAACCAGCGCCTCGGCTGCACCCTGCAGATCGGTGGCAACGACCAGTGGGGCAACATCACCAGCGGCATGGACCTCACCCGCCGCCTCCATCAGGCTCAGGTCTATGGCATGACGCTGCCGCTCATCACCAAGGCCGATGGCACCAAGTTCGGCAAGACCGAGGGGGGCGCTATCTGGCTCGACCCGGCGCTCACCTCCCCTTACGCCTTCTACCAGTTCTGGCTCGGCACCGCGGACGAGGATGTCTACCGCTTCCTGCGCTACTACAGCTTTATGCCGCTGGCCGAGATTGAGACGCTGGAGGCGGAGGATGCGAAGCGGCAGGGGCGCAAGCTGGCCCAACAGGTGCTGGCGGACGAGCTGACCGAACTGGTACACGGCAAGGGGGCGCTGGCGGCGGCGCAGCGCATCAGCGAATCGTTGTTCAGTGGCGAGGTAGCGCGCCTTGGGGAGAGCGATCTGGCCCAGCTGGCCCAGGATGGCATGCCAAGCAGCCCGATCAAGGGGGAAACGGATCTGGTGACCCTGCTGGTGGAGTGCGGCCTGGCCAACTCGAAGCGGATCGCCCGCGAGCTGCTGGCGGCGGGGGCCGTCAGCGTCAACGGTGCGATCCGCCGGGATGAGCCGCTCACCGCCGACGATCGGTTGTTCGGCCACTACCTGCTGCTGCGCCGGGGCAAGAAGCAGTACCACCTGGTGATCCGCTCATGAAGGGGTGAGCGCCTCGATGACGTAGTCGAGGAAGTGGCCGACCAGGGCCGACTCGGCCCGGCGCTGGGTATAGAGGGCGTAGAAATGGGCCCCCTTGGGGCGATAGTCCGGCAGCACTTCGCGCACCACCCCCTCGGCCAGCTCGGCCGCCACCAGGTAGCGCGGCAGGCGGGCTATCCCCAGTCCCTGGCGCATCCCCTGGTGAATCGCCTTCTTGCTGCTGAAGGCCAGTTCGCCCGCTACCTCGAGAGGGATCTCGCGCCCCTGGGCAAGCAGGGGCCAGCACTCGTGGCGGCCGTACTCCTGGCTGCGGGTGATGAGACTGTGCTGGTGCAGATCCTGCGGTGTGGTGAGGGGCGGGTGACGGTCGAGGTAGTCAGCGCTGGCGCAGAGCACCAGATCGTCCACCGCGATGGGGCGCGCCAGGTAGGGCTGGGTGCCGAGCTCGGTGCTGCGAAACGCCACGTGCAGGTTGTCGCGCAGCAGGTCGGCCGGGGTATTGCTGAAGTCGGCGATGATCCGCACCTCCGGGTGGTCGGCGCGAAAGCGCAGCAGCACCGGAGTCAGCACCACTTCTCCCCAGAGATCCGGCGCCGTGATGCGCAGCTCCCCGCACAGTGCCGAGCGGCGGCGCTGCAGGCCGTCCAGCAACTGCTCGTGCAGGGCGATCATCTGGTCAGCCTGGCGGTAGGCGAGCTCTCCTGCGTCGGTCAGTTGCACCCGGCGGGTGGTGCGGCTCAGGAGCACGCAGCCGAGGCTCTGCTCCAGGTGGCGCAGATCTTTTGACGCCTTGCTCGGGGTGATGCCCAGGCGGGCCGCCGCCGCGGCGAAGGATCCACAGCGGACGATGGCGACCAGCAGGCGCATCAGGTAGAGGGTGTCGAGCTTGTGGTGACTCATGAGGGGTGGCCTATTGTGTCTTGCTGGGAATGAATGTCTTGCTTGTGCGCCTGATTATATCCTGTTGGCCCGGGTTTATAGTGGCCGCCATGCCATTGCGATCCCGGGAGAGGACGATGAACAAGACACTGGGCGACAGCTTCCACTTCGAGCGAGCTGGATTGCGGCTCAAGAACCGGGCCGTGCTGGCCCCTTTGACCCACAACATGAGCGGCGCAGGCGGTGATCCCGGCCAGGCCGAGCTCGACTGGCTGGCGCGCTGCGCCCGTGGCGGCTTCGGCCTGCTCATCGCCGCCGCCACCCAGGTGCAGCCCGGCGGACGCTGCTGGGCGGGGCAGCCTGCCCTGATGACGGACGCCCAGCAGCAGGCCTTCACGGCCCTGGCCGACAGTGCGCGGCAGGCCGGGGCGCTGGCGGTGGTGCAACTGCATCACGGCGGGATGCGGGCTCTGCCCGAGCTGAACGACGGGGCGCCGGTCGGCCCGTGCGCGCTGGCGCCGGGCGGGCGTTACCCCCTCGGGGTCAAGGGGCTGAGCGAGGAGGAGATTCTGACGCTCATTGACGCCTTTGTGAGCGCTGCGGAGCGGGCCCATGGCGCCGGCCTGCACGGGGTCGAGCTGCACGCAGCCCACCACTTCCTGCTCTGCAACTTCCTCAACCCCCTGCACAACCGGCGCACCGACCGCTGGGGGGGCAGCCTCGCGAACCGGGCGCGGATCCTGGTGGAGATAGTGCGCGGCATTCGCGCCCGTCTACCCCGGGGTTTCCTGGTCGGGGTGCGCCTCTCCCCCGAGAGCTATGCCCATATCCAGGGCATCGAACTGGCCCATCAGCTGGCGGTGGCGCGCCTGCTGGCGGACGAGGGGATCGACTACCTGCACTTCTCCATGGGGGACAGCTTCAAGGCGGTGGCGGGGGATCCCGACGGCGGCGCCCTGCTGGAGGCGGTAAGAGTCGGGTTGGCCGGGCGGGTGCCGCTCATGGTGGCGGGCAAGATTAGCGACGCAGATTCGGCGGAGCGGGCTCTGGCCGGTGGCGCCGATCTGGTGGCGGTGGGTACGGCGGCCCTTGGCAATCCGGACTGGATGGAACGGGTGAGCCGCGGCCTGCCTCTGCATGCAGCCCCTTTCACGGCGGCGCACCTCACGGAGGTCGGCTTCACCCCAAGCGCCCTCGACTACCTGGCCGGCATGGGGGTGCTGGCCCCGCGCGATGCGGCCTGAGGGCTTTCATGAACGGTATGCGCTCGGCAGGCTGTTGAGCTTATGTGACAAGGCCCTCGTGAAGAGGGCCTTGTGCGTGTCAGGTGCCGAGAGGGAGCAGGTCGGCGTAGTCGTCGAGCGCCGGGAAGTGCTGGAAGGTGAGCGGCGGCATCTGGCTGTCGGGGTGACGGATGCCGAGCTGGTGGGCGATGCCGAACTCGGCCGAGGCGGCCAGGATCCGCTCGCTGTCATCCACGAAGAGGGTGCGGGCCGGGTCGAAGGCCAGCCGCTCGGCCAGTGCCTGCCAGCAGTGCTGGCTCTCCTTCGACCACCCGAGCTCATGGGTGCTCACCATCAGATCGAGGTGCTGGGCGAGGCCGAGGCGTGCATCCTTCACCGACAGGCTGGCGGGATGGGCATTGGTGAAGAGCACCACCTGCTTGCCGGCGGCCTTGAGTGCGGCCAGGAAGGGAATGACGTTGGGGCGCCACTGGATCTTCTCCAGGATCTCCTGTTTGAGGGCGCGGATGTCGAGCCCGAGCGTCCGGGTCCAGTAATCCACGCAGTACCAGTCGAGCGTGCCGTTGACCGCATGATAGTGGGTGTCTATCTGCGCCTTCGCCTCGGCCAGCGGCAGGCCGAGTCGCTCGGCGTAGCGCGCCGGCACCAGGGTTTGCCACAGATGGCTGTCAAAATGGAGATCGATCAGGGTGCCATCCATGTCGAGCAACACGGTATCAATCTGGTGCCAGGGCAGGGGAGTCGACATGGGGCCTCGCGATGTCTGTGGTGATGGGAAAAACGGGGCGCATTATAACGGATTTTTCAGACATCTTTCCCCTCTTTGCCCCGTGGTGTTCGGCAGGGGAGTCGTTTACTCTTGAAACATGTTTTTTTAACGAGCAGTCAGCCCCCGATGAGCGATCCCCACAAGCGCAATCCCGTCCACCTCAGTGTCGAGACCATGGCCCATGACAAGAGCAAGCCGGAGATCCTCAAGGCCGAGATCGTGGCCGAGAGCCGGCTGTTCAAGGTGGAGTCCCTTCACCTGAAATTCTCCAACGGCGAGGAGCGGGTCTACGAGCGGATGCGCGGCGGCAACCGGGGTGCCGTCATGGTGGTGCCCCTGTTCGATGCCCACACCCTGCTGCTGGTGCGCGAGTACGCGGCGGGCACCCACTCCTACGAGCTGGGTTTCCCCAAGGGATTGATAGACCCCGGTGAAAATGCCTTCGAGGCGGGCAACCGGGAGTTGATGGAGGAGGCGGGCTTCGGGGCGAGCAGCCTGACCCTGCTCAAGCAGGTGTCGCTGGCGCCGGGGTATTTCTCCAGCCGGATGGACATCTTGCTGGCGCGGGATCTCTACCCCGAGCAGCGGGTCGGTGACGAGCCCGAGCCTCTCGAGGTGATCCCCTGGCCCCTCAACCGGATCGACGAGTTGCTGGCACGACCGGACTTCACCGAGTCGCGCAGCATCAGTGCCCTGCTGCTGGCCAGCAAATGGCTGGCGGAGCAGGGAAATTAGCCCGCAGAGGGTCTGTTTGGCAATCAGAGGCAGAGGTAAGCACCATGCAGGAGTTGTTGGCCTGGATACCCGAGGTCAAGGAGATCGCCCGTGAGGCGGGCAGGATCCTTCACGAGATCTATCGCGGCGGTCAGTTCGAACGCCAGTTGAAGGAGGATGCGACCCCGGTCACCAGTGCCGATCTTGCTGCCGATGCCTACCTCAAACAGGCGCTGGCGGCGCTCACTCCCCATGTCCCCGTGCTGACCGAAGAGGCGGCCGACATCCCCTTCAGCCAGCGTGCCAACTGGCGCCAGTACTGGCTGGTGGACCCGCTGGACGGCACTGGCGAGTTCATCGCAGGCAGCGGCGATTTCGCCACCCTGATCGCCCTGGTGCGGGACAATGTCCCTGTGCTCGGGGTCATCTATGCCCCCGAGTCCGATCTGCTCTACTGGGCGGTGCGTGGTCACGGCGCCTTCAAGGAGGCGAACGGCGAGAGCCGTCCCATCAGCGCCATCCATCATGAACACGATCAGCCTGACTCCCTGGTGGTGGCCATCAGCCGCCGCCAGAAACTGGAGAACCTGACCCGTCGCCTCAACCCGGCCATCCACTACGAGCTGATTCCGCTCGGCTCCAGCTCCCTCAAGTCCTGCCTGGTGGCGGAAGGCGTGGCGGATTGCTACGTGCGCCTGGGCCCCACCGGGGAGTGGGATACCGCTGCCGCCCAGTGCATCGTGGAGGCGGCAGGGGGGCGCATCCTCAGCCTGGCGCTGCAACCGCTGAGCTACAACGAGACGGAGTCGCTGGAGAACCCGGACTTCATCGTGATGGGGGACCCGGATCTCGCCTGGGGTCGCATTCTGGCCCACTGACGGGTCGACAATCTCGCAGGGAATGCAATCAGGCGACCACAGGGTCGCCTGATTGCATTGGTGTGATCCACTGGCTGGTTACGGGGATTTCAGGGAGATTCGCTAGTGATGGCAATAACGGCAGTGGATCATCACATCCAATCTGGCTGCACTGGCATAAATTTCATTTAATTCTGAAAACATGCATTTCATCGAAACAAAGAATCGGTGTGGGTTTTAATTTTGGTTTTATATTCCTAGCTTTCGGTTAATGTCAGGATTAATTGAATAATCCGGGGTGAAATTTCCTCCCAATCTCACTGGTGGAACAGGGCTTTGCCAGTGAGATCTGCCAGCCTCCATTTTTGAGAATTAAATGCTAAAGGAGCACAATGTTTTTAGATTTTAATACTACGTAAAAGTGATTTATCGATGAGTTTATCTGCAGACGTCTCGCGGGAGCTGCCCGGTTCCCCCTCCACCATGGCCAGCACCGGCTGGCGTCGCCACGACACCCACTGGGTCATCAGCCTGTTCGGCACCGCCGTCGGCGCCGGGATTCTGTTCCTGCCCATCAACCTGGGTCTGGGGGGGATCTGGCCCCTCATCATCGTCGCCGTGCTGGCCGGTCCCATGACCTTCCTGGCCCACCGCGGGCTGGCGCGTTTCGTGCTCTCGTCGTCGCGCCCCCAGGCCGACTTCACCGAGGTGGCCGAGGAGCATTTCGGCAAGATGGCCGGGCGCCTCATCTCGGCGCTCTATTTCCTCTCCATCTTCCCGATCCTGCTCATCTACGGCGTCGGGCTGACCAACACGGTGGAGAGCTTCATGGTCAACCAGCTAGGCCTGGCCTCCCCGGATCGGGTAATGCTCTCCGGCGTGCTGGTGTTCGCCATGATCGCCGTGATGCTGGCCGGCGAGAAGGCGATGCTGCGGGCCTTCGCCGTCATGGTCTACCCGCTGGCTGCGATCCTGCTGGCCCTCTCCTGCTACCTCATTCCCCAGTGGCAGTGGCCGGAAGTGACCGCCTTTGAAGGCACGAGCTTCCTCAACACCGTCTGGCTGGCGCTGCCGGTCACCGTGTTTGCCTTCAGCCACGCCGCCGCCATCTCGGGCTTTGCCAATGTGCAGCGCCGGGAGTACGGGGAGCAGGCCGAAACCAAGAGCGGCCTGATCCTGCGCAACACCACCGTCATGCTGGTGGGCTTCGTGCTCTTCTTCGTCTTCTCCTGCGTGCTGAGCCTCTCCCCTGCCCAGTTGGCCGAGGCCAAGGCCCAGAACGTCTCCGTGCTCTCCTATCTCGCCAACATCACCGACAACCCGGTGATCGTGACCCTGGGGCCGCTGATCGCCTTCATCGCCATCAGCTCCTCCTTCCTCGGCCACTTCCTCGGTGCCCGCGAGAGCCTGAAAAGCCTGATCGCCAAGCCCACCGGCCTGCCGCTGGCGAAGGCGGACAAGCTCGGCATCGTCCTGATGTTCTTCGCCATCTGGGGCGCCGCCATCATCAACCCGGGGATTCTGGGGTTGATGGAGACCCTCTCCGGCCCCGTTATCGCCATGATCCTCTTCATCATGCCGGTGGTGGCCATCTACAAGGTGGAGGCGCTGGCCCGCTTCCGTCACCGTTGGGTCAACGGCTTCATCCTGCTGACCGGTGCCCTGGCGGTCTCGGCCCTGCTGTTCAGCCTGCTGAAATAAGCCAGGCCGTCAGCATCAAACAAGAGAGGCGACCCCGGGGGGCGCCTCTCTTGTTTCTGCTCTCTGGTTACCTTGCCGTCGTCTCACCCCAGCTTGGCGCCGTTCTCCACCGCCTGCTCGGGGATGGCGATCACCACGGCGCCATCCGGGCGATAGAAGCCGGTCAGCAGAAACTCCGACTGGATGGGGCCTATCTGCTTGGGGGGAAAGTTCACCACGGCGACGATCTGGCGGCCCACCAGATCCTCCGGTCGATAGAGGTCGGTGATCTGGGCGCTGCTCTTGCGCACCCCGAGCTCGGGGCCGAAATCCGCCCACACCTTGTAGGCGGGGCGGCGCACCTCGGGGAAGGGCTCGACCCGCACCAGGGTGCCCACCCTGAGCTCCACCATCTCGAAATCCTGCCAGCTTATGGTCTGCATCTTGGCTCCTCGTTGCCCATACCTTGCATGAGCCTCAGCATGCCTCGAATGCCCGGGGATTGTCTTCGGCAAAGAGCCGACCGATTACGGCAGGCAGCCGTTTTGTCGGCGCCAGAGGGAAGGGGTCAGTCCGGTCTCGGCCAGGAAACGCTCGGCAAAGGCTCCCTGGTTCTGGTAGCCGCAGCGGCTGGCCACTTCGCCGACGGGCAGCCGGGTGCGAGCGAGCAGGGTGCGGGCCAGCGCCATGCGCCGCATCCTGAGGTAGTGGGAGACGCTCGTGCCCACCTGCTGGCGAAAGGCGTGTTTGAACTGGCTCAGGCCGAGGCAGGCGATGGCGGCGAGTTCCTCGTTGGTGAGGGGGTCTGCGAGGTGGGCTTCCATATGACGCTGCACCTTGGCGATACGAGGGGCTATGCGGGGAGCGACGGCGGGGCCCATGCCGCGTCCCTCGGTCAGCAGCCCGAGCCACACCTGATCCATGCCGGCCACGTGGCGCCCCTCGGCCACCATGCGGTGCAGGAAGGCGAGGTAGTGGCGCTGGGCCTCATCCAGCTCGACGAAGGGGTGGTCCCCCAGGGCTGCCGGCAGCCAGTGGCTCTCCTGCACCAGAAACACGTGCGCCGGGTCGGCGGCGTAGTCGTGGCGAAGGCCAGGGGCGATGATGCAGGCAAAACCGGGGGCGAGGCGACATCCCCGACCCTGCACCTCGATCTCGAGGGGGCCGACGAGGGGGATCACCAGCTGGGCGTGGTCATGACTGTGGCTCTGCATGTCGCTCTGGTAGTGACGCAGGCTGAAGGGGGAGGCGGCAGATAAGCATGACGCGGCACCGGGCCGCGTCATTGAAAGGGATGCATCGTTTGCCATGGGCAGCCGCATTACTCGGCGTCGAAGTCTTCGATCTCTTTGCCAAGGGCTTCCATGATGGCGCGGGCCTCGGCGGGGACGCTGTCCGGGTGATCCTTGCGCAGGTCGTCGTCACAGGGCAGCGGCTGGCCGGTGAAGGCGTGCAGGAAGGCTTCGCAGAGCAGCTCGCTGTTGGTCGCATGACGCAGGTTGTTCACCTGGCGACGGGTGCGCTCATCGGTCAACACCTTCAGCACCTTGAGCGGGATCGAGACGGTTATCTTCTTGACCTGTTCGCTCTTCTTGCCGTGCTCTGCATAGGGGCTGACGTAGTCGCCGTTCCACTCTGTACCCATGTTCCACCTGTAGTCGTTTGGCCGTGAGCGCGGATTTTAACCCTTAAGGAATTCAATGGCAATCCAACAGCAAAGCCATTTAGACGTCTAGAAGTGTTGACGGCTTTTTTAAGGTGGCGTAGTGTGGTGCACCATGGGCCGGCAGTCCGGCCAGCGAAAATGAGAGCGGGGCTGGACGACACGAGGCGGACCGGCTCCGGCAACCCATCAAGGAGAGTGACATGACCCACAAGGCCACCCTGGCGGTACGCACCGGGATTGAGACAGACACGCAGCACGGTGCCGTGGTGCCCCCCATCTACCTCTCCAGCAACTACACCTTTGCCGACTTTGGCGAGCCCCGTCAATACGACTATGCCCGTTCCGGCAACCCGACCCGCACCAATCTGGCGGACGCCCTGGCGGCCCTGGAAGGGGGAGCCGGCGCCGTGGTGACCGGCACCGGCATGGGGGCCGTTCACCTGGTGACCACGGCTCTGCTCAAGGCGGGGGATCTGCTGATCGCCCCCCACGACTGCTACGGCGGCACCTGGCGCCTGTTCGAGTATCTGGCGGCCAAGGGCCACTACCAGGTGCAGTTCGTGGATCAGGGAGACGAGGTGGCGCTGGCCGCCGCGCTGGCCCAGAAACCCGCACTGGTGTGGGTGGAGACCCCCTCCAACCCGCTGCTGCGGGTGGTGGACATCGCCGCCATCGCCGAGGCCTCCCACGGGGTGGGGGCCCAGGTGGTGGTGGACAACACCTTCCTCTCCCCCTTGCTGCAACAGCCTCTGGCCCTTGGTGCCGATGTGGTGGTCCACTCCACCACCAAGTACATCAACGGCCACTCCGACGTGGTAGGGGGTGTGGCGATCGCCAAGGATCAGGCTCTGGCCGACTCCCTGGTGTGGTGGGCCAACTGCCTGGGGCTCACCTCCGGTGCCTTTGACTCCTACCTCACCCTGCGGGGCCTGCGCACCCTGGCTCCGCGCCTGCGCACCCATCAGGAGAACACGGATCGCATCCTCGCCTTCTTGCAGCAGCAGCCGCTGGTCAAGCGGATCTATCACCCCAGCCTGCCGAGCCATCCGGGCCATGACATTGCGCGCCGTCAACAGTCCGGCTTTGGCGCCATGCTAAGTTTTGAGCTCGATTGCAACGAGACGGGGCTGCGCGCCTTCCTCGCGGGGCTGCGCCTCTTCTCGGTGGCGGAGTCCCTCGGCGGTGTGGAGAGTCTGGTGGCCCATCCGGCCAGCATGACCCACAGGGCCATGACCCCTGCGGCCCAGCAGGCGGCGGGTATCAGTGCCCAGTTGCTGCGCCTGTCGGTGGGGATCGAACACGGTGAGGATCTGGTGGCCGATCTGGCCCAGGGGTTTGAACAGGCGCAGTTGGCACAACAGGCAGAGCAGGTGAAGTAATGGAACAACAACAAGGAGAGTGTGTGGTGGCAACAGAGGCAGTCTTCAAGCGGCGCCATGTACACAAGTTCGGCGGCAGCAGCCTGGCGGATCCGGTCTGTTATCGCCGGGTCGCCAGCATCGTCGAGCAACAGGTGGGGGGCAACGAGCTGGTGGTGGTCTCCGCCGCGGGCAAGACCACCAACCGGCTGATCCAGCTGGTGGAGCTGGCGGAAGCGGGGGATGAGGCCGCAGGCGAAGCCATCACCGCCCTGCACGCCTATCAGCAAAGCCTGATCGACGGCCTGCTGGAAGGGGAGCTTCACCTCGATCTGAGCCAGCAACTGACGGACGACATGCAGCTGATCGCCAAGACCCTGGAGGGGCAGTTTGACCGCTTCGAGCGCAACGGCCTGCTCGCCTTTGGCGAGGTGTGGTCCGCCCGCCTGCTGGCTGCCCTGCTCACCAGCCGGGGTGAGGCGGCCGCCTGGCTCGATGCTCGCAGCTTCCTGCGCGCAGAAGACGGCGCCCTCATCAAGGTGGATACCGCCCTCTCCAGCGAGCTGCTCAAGGCCCGCCTGGCCGAGCACGCCGGTCGCATCGTGGTGACCGGCTTCATTGCCGCCGACATGGAGGGGCGTTCCCTGCTGCTGGGACGCAACGGCTCCGACTACAGTGCCAGCCTCCTGGCGGCGCTGGCGGACGGCGAGTCCACCACCATCTGGAGCGACGTGGCCGGGGTCTACAGTGCCGACCCGCGCCGGGTGAAAGAGGCTCGTCTGCTGGAGCGCCTGAGCCTGGCCGAGGCCAACGAGCTGGCGCGCCTGGGCTCCTCGGTGCTGCATTCGCGTACCCTGCAGCCGGTGGCCGACAGCCGTCAGCGCCTCACCCTGCGCTGCAGCTACAATCCGGACGAAGGCTGCACCCACATCCTGCGCCGTGCGCCCCGCTCAGGCGGTGCCCGCATCGTCTCCTCGGTGGATCAGATAGCCCTCATCGAGCTCAAGGTGCTGCCGCAGACTGACTTTGAGCAGACAGTGGCGGCCATCGAGGCCCATCTGGCCCGCCATCGCCTCCATCCGCTCACCCTGCAGCGCCAGCCGGATCGACGGGTCCTGCGTCTGGCCTACACCCTGGAGGTGGCACAAGGGGCCTTCGAGGTGCTCCGTGACTTCCAGTTGCAGGGCAACTTTACCGGCCTCATCCAGAAGGAGGGGTTCAGCCTGGTCGCCCTGGTGGGGGCCGGCGTTACCGACAACGCCGAGCAGTGCCACCGCTTCTATCAGCTGCTGGCGGATCAGCCTCTGGAGTTCGTGCAGGTGGCCAAAGACGGCCTGAGCCTGGTGGCCGTGCTGCGCCAGATTGTGCTGGAGCCGCTGCTCATCGCTCTGCACAGTGCCCTGTTCAGCCGCCCGACCCGGGTCGGGCTGGTGGTGTTCGGCAAAGGCAATATCGGCGGTCACTGGCTGGGGCTCTACGCCCGCGAGAAGGCGCGCCTCGAGCATGAGCTCAATCTGGCGCTCACCCTCTACGGGGTCTTCGACTCCAAGGGCGGGCTGCTGGACGAAGAGGGGCTGGATCCCCTCAAGGTACAGGACAACTTCCATCCCAAGCCGCTTATCTGGCCGGAGCTGCTCTCCCAGCTGGAGCTGCACAGTTTTGACTCCCTGATCGCGCTCGACATGACCGCCAGCGAGACGGTGAGCCGCTACTACCCGGACTTTGCCCAGCTCGGCATCCACATCATCGCCGCCAACAAGTTTGCCGGTGCCGCCGACAGCGAGTTTTACCAGCGCATCAAGCAGACCTGCCGCGACCACCAGGTGCAATGGCGCTACAACGCCACCGTGGGGGCCGGGCTGCCCATCCAGTCCAGCATCCAGATGCTGCGCCAGAGCGGTGACCGCATCCAGGGGGTCTCCGGCATCTTCTCCGGCACCCTCTCCTGGCTGTTCCAGCAGTATGACGGCACTCGCCCCTTCTCCGAGCTGGTGGACGAGGCGTGGCAACACGGCCTGACCGAGCCGGATCCCCGGGAGGATCTCTCCGGTCAGGATGTGCGCCGCAAGCTGCTCATCCTGGCGCGGGAGGCGGGCTTCGAACTCGACTCCGCCGACATCGAGCTGGAGAACCTGGTGCCGGTGGCCCTGCGCAAGGTGAGTGCGGATCAGTTCATGGACAGGCTCAAGGAGCTGGATGACCCTATTCAGACCGCCTTCGAGGGGGCGCGCCGGGTCGGCAAGGTGCTGCGCTATGTCGCCCGATTCGAACACGACGGCAAGGCCCGCGTCGGGCTGGAGGCGCTGGAGCCCCATCACCCGTTTGCCAACCTCTTGCCCTGCGACAACGTGTTCGCCATCGAGAGCGACAGCTATCGCACCAACCCCCTGGTGATCCAGGGGCCGGGAGCGGGCCGGGAAGTGACGGCCGCCGCCATCCAGTACGATCTCTGGCAGATCTGTGCCAGCCTCTGAGGCTGCGTGACACGATGCAATGAGAAGAGGCGCCCCAGGGCGCCTCTTCTGTTATCGGGTGGCGGAGTTACCAGAACAGCCGGCCCAGGAGGGGGGCGAGCAGCACGGTGGCCATGCCGGCGATCATCATCACCATGCTGGAGACCACCCCCTCCTCGTTGCCCATCTGATAGGCCCTGGCTGTCCCGGCCCCGTGAGCCGAGGCACCAAAGCCCGCGCCCTTGCCGAGGCGGCTGCGGATGGCGAGCACGGTGAGCACGCTTTCTCCCACCGCCATGCCGATGACGCCGGTCAGCACCACGAACAGGGCGGTGAGATCGGCGTTGCCACCCACGGAACGGGTCGCCTCCACCGCGAAGGGGGTGGTGATGGATCTCATGGCCATGCTGCGTTGCAACAGCTCGGAGAGGTTGAGCCAGCGGGCCAGCAGCACTGTGCTGCCCACCGCCATCACCACGGACGCCACGACCCCGACCGAGAGGGAGAGCCAGTGGCGGCGCATCAGCTGGCGATTCTCGTAGACGGGCACCGCGAAGGCGACGGTGGCAGGGCCCAGCAGCCAGAGCAGCCAGTGGGATTCGGCCATGTAGTCCCGGTAGGGAATGTGGAACAACATCACCACGGCCACCAGCAGGGTGGGGGCCAGCAGCAGCGGCATCAGGGGCAGGATGCGCTTTTTGCCATAGAGCCACTTGCTGGCGTAGTAGAAGAGCAGGGTCAGGGCGAAGCAGAGCAGGCCGAGCAGGGTGTCAGACATGGCGGCGACTCCGGCGGGCCAGCTTCAGCTCGAGGCGATAGACCCTGTCCACCACCAGCGCCGTGGTGCCGAGCACCAGCACGGTGCTGACGATCAGGACCACCATGATGCGCCACCCCTCCTGCAGCAGCAGCTCCTGATAGTTGACCACGGCCACTACGGCAGGGACGAAGAAGAGCAGCATCTCCGCCAGCAGCCAGCGGGCCCCGGCACTGAACCACTGGGCCTTGACCACCCCGAGCAGGATGCAGATCAGCAGCAGCAACATGCCGGTGAGGTTGGCGGGCAGGGGCAGGTGCAAGGTGCGCACTGCGATGTCGGCCAGCAACCAGATGGCCGCCAGCAGGGCGATTTGGAAGGGGGTTTGCAACCAGCGAAGGCAGAGGGTTTTCATGGCAAGCGTCTTTCTGTGAACCTGCTCACAGTATAGAGAGGGACCAAACCTGCAAAAAATGAATTTAAATTATCAAAATCATGCCAAAGAGGCATGATTTAGCCAGCCATCCCCGTCAAGAGAGCACCATGGATATTCGAGCCCTGCGTTACTTCGTCGAGCTGGTGCGGGAGCAGAGCTTCACCCGCGCCTCCGAAAAGCTGTTCGTCACCCAGCCCACCATCAGCAAAATGATCCGCAACATGGAAGAGGAGTTGGGCCAGCCCCTGCTGAGCCGGGTTGGCCGCCGCTTCACCCTGACCGACAGCGGCCAGGTGCTGTTCAATCGGGCCCAGACCATCCTGGCGGAGATGCAGCAGCTGGAGGCGGAGCTGGCGGATCTGCAGAGCCTGCAATCCGGGCGTCTTGCCCTCGGCATCCCGCCCATGGTGGGCCATGTCTATGCGGATCTCATCCGTACCTATCGCAGCCGCTACCCCGGGGTGGAGCTCTCCATCGTCGAATATGGCGGGCGGCGCATCGAGCAGGCGGTGCTGGCGGGGGAGCTGGATCTCGCCATCACCATGCTGCCGACCAGGGAAGAGGGGGCTCTCTGCGCCCTGGAGCTGGACAGTTACCCCATCCGGGTGGTGCTACCGGACCTGCCCCGCTGGCGCGAGGGGGGCGAGATCCGGCTGGAGGCTCTGCGGGACGAACCCTTCCTGCTCTATACCCAGGCCTTCACCCTGAGCGAGCGGCTGGAGCAGGCCTGCGAGCAAGCCGGGTTCGTGCCTCAGGTGGCGGCCCGCAGCAGCCAGTGGGACTTTCTCACCGCCATGGTGCGAAGCGGCATGGGGGTCGCTTTCCTGCCGGAGCCCATCTGCCGGCGGCTGACGCCGGACGGCCTGGTGTTGCGCCCTCTGGCCCCGGCGCTGAGCTGGCGGCTCGGGGTGATCTGGCCAGGGGATCGCTACCTCTCCCGCACCGCCGAGGCCTGGCTTGCCCTGTGCCGCGAACAGGGCTGAAGAGCGGGTCAGGGGGTCCCCGGTGACGCCATGCCTGTGACGAAGCGGGCATAGGCTGCGGAGTGTCGCACCTCCTCAATCTCGTCCCACACCTGTTGGCTGAGATCGGGGTGGGCTTGATGGAAGGGGTGGGAGAAGATGAGGTAGTAGGGTTTTTCGACCAGGGGAGGGGTGATCCGCTCGAGTGTGGCCTGCAACTGCGGGTGGGCGGCCAGGGTCCGTTCTGCGACCCCGGTTTGCAGGGCGGCGGCAACGGCGCGCTGCATCGCGACCTTCTTGAGCAGGATCAGTGGTTCCCTGCTGGAGTCATCCACCCTGACACCGCTCTCCTGCAGCTGGGCGACGATGGAGAAACCGGACTGCGCCGCAATGACGCCAGGGGCGACGAGCTGCCGGCCATCCCAGCGAACCTGTCCGCCTTTTGGCTGGTAGAGGCTGTAGCTCTCGGTGAGCAGGCGCTTGGCGGGATCAGGTGCCCCCTGTCGCATGGGATAGACCCCTATGGTGCGAGCACGCTCTTCGCTGTAGCTCAGCTTGACGGCGGCATCGAGCTGGCCCTGGCTGACGAGGGAGAGGCAGCGTTTCCAGGGAAGGGGGGTGAGAATGATGGGATGCCCGATCCGGTTTGCCACCTCCTTGAGGTGGAACTGCACTATCCCCTCGCCGGACATCAGCAACCAGGGAGGCGAATCACTGTTCTCCATGCAGGCACGAATGCTGCCGGGAGCGGCCATGACGCAGGTCGGCAGCAACCAGAGCAGCAGCGCCAGGCAGAGAGTGCGCAAGGGGAGCCTGCCTGACAGGGGAGAACCGGCGAGCCAGTCAGGGAGCGATACCAAAGTCATCCCTCATCGGGTCATAGAGATAGGAGCGGTAGTCGGTGCTCTCGTCGGGCAACTGCGGGTTGGCCAGCCGGAAGATCTGGCGTGAATCGAGTCGGGCAAAGACCAGGGAAGGCTGGAAATGATGGCGCCAGAGGCGCTGCAGGGAGCCATCTTTCCAGGCCAGTTGCAGGCCGCGCAAAAGGCGCTCGCGCTCCTTGCTGTAGGTGGCGTGGCTGTAGAGGGAGTGGATGAGCGGATAGAAGAGGGCGACATGGCTATCCACGGTCAGCCCCGGCAGGCCGGGTCTGTGGTTTTTCCACTCGCTCAATATCTCGTTGGCACCACGGCAGAAGAGATCGATCCGGCCACGGGCCACCAGGCGAAACAGTGACTCATAGTTATCCACCTCCTGCACCCTGAAGCCGTTGTAGCGCAGGATGTCGGCATCCCGCCAGCCTGTGCCCACCCCTTGCCTGAACTGCTGCAACTGGGACAGGGTGTGAACCCCGGCCAGGGCCTGGGCACGGGCGCTGCCGACAAAACAGACCCGGTAGCCGAGCACGCCCAGATCGATGGGGAAGGGGACCAGGGTGACACCGGGTTGAGGGATCTCCTGGGGCCAGCTGTCGACGATGAAGAGGGCATTCTTGCCCGGCGTTTGCACTTCGAGCCGCATCCTCGCCTTGTTCATCCTGATGGCGTCGAGCAGTTCATAGTCGCCGTAATCGGGCCGTGTTTTCTCCAGCGCCAGCCGCATCGCCGCCCGGTAATAATTCATGCGGACATCCTGTTGGGTCTCCCCGGTGATCAGGGTGAAGCGGGTGGCCGCCATCGTGAGGGACGGGAGGGAGAGGGCGAGCAAAAGGAGCAGGATTCGATGCATCTTGACCGGGTTCGGCAACGGGATTGTGCCCAGTATAGACGGGCCATTCCCGTCGACACAGCGCTATCAGGCTCTGGCAGATCTGACCTCTTGAGAAGGGGGTCATGCGGATTGCATCAAGAGACCCAGGCGACGACAGAGTTGGCGCAGCGTCTGGTTGTCGAGGCAGCCAAAGCCGAGCAGCCACCCTTCCAGCGTCGGCGGGCCCAGGTAGAACTGGCCCAGATGGCGCAGCCCCAGCCCGCAGGCGTTGGCGGCATCGGTCCAGCGCGCCTCGCCACCGGGGGGCAGCAGCACGGCGCACTGCAGGCCGGCGCCGCTGTGGATGGGGGTGAGCCCCGGGCAGTGCTCGGCCAGTTCCGCCAGCAGCAGATCCCGTCTGCTCTGGTAGAGGAGGCGGCTCTGGCGCAGGTGGGTGGCGAAGTGCCCGCCCCGGATGAAGTCTGCCGTGACCGCTTGCTGCAACTGGTTGCTGTGGCCGTCGACGGCGGCCCTGGCGCGGCAGAAGGAGTCCATCAGCGGCCTGGGCAGCACCAGGTAGGCGAGGCGCAGCGAGCCGAACAGCACCTTGCTGAAGGTGCCCACATAGATCACCCGCCCCTGGCCGTCGAGCCCCTGCAGGGCGGGCAGGGGACGCTGATCATACTGGTACTCCCCGTCGTAATCGTCCTCCAGGATCCAGGCGCCGTGACGCTCTGCCTCGGCCAGCAGCGCCATGCGGCGGGGCAGGCTCATGGGGACGCCAAGGGGATACTGGTGTGCCGGGGTGCAGTAGATGAGGCGAGGTGCCGGGTGATCCCCATGAGGGTTGAGCCCCTCTTCATCCACCGGCACCGGATGTACCCGGGCACCGGCGCTCTCCATGGCGGTGCGAGCCCCGGGATAACCGGGGTCTTCCACCCAGACGGTGTCACCGGCATCGATGAGCAACTGGGTCGCCAGCAGGATCCCCTGCTGGGAGCTGGTGAGGATCAGGATCTGATCCGGCTCGCACACCACGCCGCGTGACTGCACCAGATAGCTGCTGATGGCGGCGCGAAGTTCCCCAAGCCCCTGGGGATCCCCGTAGTTCATCCAGTCGCTGGCGCGCTGGCGCCACTGTTGCTGCATCAGCCGACCCCAGAGTGCCTGGGGGAAGAGACGGGGATCCGGCTGGCTGGAAGCAAAGGTGGTGCCCACCTCGGGCACGTCGTGACAGGCGCCACCCAGGGCCATCTCCTGGCCGCGACGGGAGAGGCCAGCCGCTGACTGGGGCGGGCGCGGCGCGGGGCGCACCGCCGCCAGGGCGACAAAGCTGCCGGCGCCCACCTTGCGCACCAGATACCCCTCCGCCTCAAGCCGGCCATAGGCCAGTTCCACCGTGCTGCGGGAGATCCCGAGATCCCGGGCCAGGAGACGGCTGGCGGGTAGGCGGCTGTGCAGGGGCAGGTGGCCCGCCAGGATGGCCTCGCGCAGGGTACGCACCAGTTGTTCGTGCAGGGGCAGATCCCCTTGCTGCTGGCTGGCGAAGAGCGTTGGCAGAACGGTCATGGTGTGCTCCCGTTGGCTCGGGGGGTGCACCTCTTTCGAGGCAGGGAGACTGCCCGCAGGGCATGGCGCGGCAGTGGGGCTGGCGACCGACGGGCAGAGCGGGTGGGGTGGATGGTCATGGTGGCGGCTCGATGAAATTGGTCTGCCCATATTGGCAAAATTGGTCGGCGTGGCAAGGCCATTTTGTCGCTACATTGGTGGTCACAGGGTGGCGCCAGCGGGCGGCACGGATTGGCAACACAAGGAGTCTGCATGTCGGAATACAGTGCCACCATCAGTTGGCAGAGGGGGGAGCACGAGCCCTTCGTCGATCAGCGTTACAGCCGGTCCCATGAGTGGGCGTTTGATGGCGGGGTCAGGGTGCCGGCCTCCTCCTCTCCCCATGTGGTGCCGCTGCCTTACTCGGTGGCGGAACATGTGGACCCGGAAGAGGCGTTTGTGGCGGCCCTCTCCAGTTGCCACATGCTCACCTTTCTCTGGCTGGCGGCGAAGGCGGGCTATCGGGTAGAGAGCTACCGGGACGAAGCGGTCGGCATCATGGCTAAAAACGGGCAAGGTCGCCTCGCCATGACCCGGGTCACCCTGCGTCCCAGGGTGATCTTCGGGGGAGAGCGGGAGCCCGCCCTGGCGGATCTGGAGCAGTTGCACCACCAGGCCCATGAGGAGTGCTTCATCGCCAACTCGGTCAACACCGTCGTCACCACAGAGATCGTCATCTAGTCATCAGGAGCGTTCAGGATGAGTCATGTATTGAGCACAGGGGTGGCAGGGGCCGCCGAAGCCAGCGCCTTTTTCGAGGCCCAGCTGAAGTTTCGTACCGATCCGGCGGATCTGGCCGCCGATCTGCTGGCCGGGGCGGCGGGGATCGTGGTCATCGATACCCGCTCCCCCGCACACTATGCCGAGGGGCACATTCCCGGCGCCATCTCCTTCCCCCACAGGACCATGACGGCGTCGACCACGGCGGTACTGGACCGGAACCTGGTGTATGTCTGCTATTGCGACGGCATCGGCTGCAACGGTTCGACCCAGGGGGCCTACAAGCTGGCGTCCCTCGGGTTTGAGGTCAAGGAGTTGATAGGGGGTCTGCACTGGTGGCGTCAGGACGGTTTCGCCGTCGCCACGGGCAGCGAGCCCGGAGTGCTGCTGGAAGGGGGAATTGCCTGTGCCTGTTGAACGTTGCAATGAGGGGGGCGACGCCTCCCTGTCCGGCGCCGCCCTTTTCAACGACTTTGGGCAGCCTCTGGGGCGTGCGCTGCCAGAATGGCGCGGCGCCGAGTTCCCTCCCCACCGCGCACTGCATGGCTGGGGCTGTCGTCTCGAGCCCCTTGATCCCGAGCGCCACCTGGGGGATCTGTGGCAGGCATTCAGTGCCGACAGCGGGGCCATGTGGACTTACCTGACCAGCGGCCCTTTCGCGGACGAGACCGCCATGGGGGTCTGGCTGCGGGAGGTTGCCACCAAGCGGGATCCCCAGTTCTACGGCATCATCGACGAGGGGAGCGGACGGGCGCTGGGACTGGCGAGCTACCTGCGCATCGATCCCCTGGCGGGCAGCATAGAGGTGGGCTGGCTGCACTTCTCCCCCGCCATGCAGCAGTCACGGCTGGCGACGGCGGCCATGGTGTTGATGATGGCCAATGCCTTTGCTCTGGGATACCGGCGCTACGAGTGGAAGTGCAATGCCCTGAACCTGCCTTCGCGCCAGGCGGCCCTGCGCCTCGGCTTTCACTATGAGGGGACCTTCCGTCAGGCGCGGGTGGACAAGGGACACAACCGGGATACGGCCTGGTTCTCCGTCATCGACAGCGAGTGGCCCGCCCTGAAAGGGTGCTTCGAGCGCTGGCTGGAGGACGGCAACTTCGATGCGGCAGGGCGCCAGCGGCTGCGCCTCTCCGAGCTGACCGCCGCCTGCCGTTCGGCAGAGGCATGAGGGAAGGGGTGAGGCGGACCCGATCGCCCGCCGTGTTCTGGTCACCCGCGAAGGGGCTCCGATGTCGGAGCCCCTTCGTCCTTTTCAGTCGTGGTGATCGCCGATGGGGGCGGCAATCCAGTTCATCAGGCGCACCATGTCTGCCGGCGCCACCCCGACCGAGAGGCCGCGCTTGCCGCCGCTGACCAGGATCTCGTCGAAGGCCATGGCGGAGTCGTCCAGCACGGTGGGCAACTGCTTCTTCTGGGCCAGGGGGCTGATGCCACCCACCTTGTAGCCGGTCAGCTTCTCGGCGTCGAGCGGCTTCATCATCTCCACCTTCTTGAGCCCGGTCGCCTTGGCGAGTTGCTTGAGGCTGCACATGCCCGATGACGGGACTATGGCGACCACTGCCTGCTTGTCGTGATGGGCGAGCAGGGTCTTGAACACGCGCTCCTCGGGCAGGCCGAGCTGGGTCGCGGCATGCTTGCCGAAATCGTCGTGGGCCTCGCACTCGTAGGGGTAGAGCTTGTGGGGGATCTTCAGCTTCTTCAGCAGGTTGATGGCGGGTGTCATGGGGTCTCCTCGAGCCAGGGCAAGGCCAGACAGTCTGCGCCCGGGCGCCTGATGTGGCAAGTACCTGGCTGCATCAAATGGGACTCGTGTTCGCGTAACCGAGTGCCGGATCCTATGCTCTGAACTCTTGTTCCCGCATTCTCGCGGGGGGCGTCGGCGAACGAAAGGAATCGTAGCCATGAATACCCCAGCAATTCGCGCTCGCGACGTCGAGACGTTCGATCGTTATGAGTCCCTGGCCCGGCAGACGGCTCTGGAGCGGGCCTACGGCATGGTCGAGTTCGATCTCGATGCGCGCATCGTGTCGGTCAATCCCCTGTTCTGCGACATGCTCGGGTACGAGGCCGAGGCGTTGATCGGTCAATCCCACCTGATGTTGCTGCCGGCGGATCTGCACGTCGGGCACGCGTTCTTCTGGCAGAGGGTGCTGAACGGCGAAATCCACTCGGGGGAATTTCGCCGGATCACGCGAGACGGCGGCACCCTCTGGATCCATGCCACCTACATGCCCATCACCGACGAGGAGGGGTCCCTGCTCGGGGTGATCAAGCTGGCTCACGACATCACTTCCGGGGTACTGGCCAAGCAGCGGGTCGAGCTGCAGAGCCGGCTGTTCGACATCGTCGTGGCCGCCCACCAGAGCTTTCTGCTGGACCGCAATCTCGCATCCGCCTGCGACACCGTCTTCGAGCGGCTGCTGAGTGTCAGCCAGAGCTCCTATGGCTTCATCGGCATCCTCCAGTACGAGGAGGGGAGCCCCAGCCTCTATGTCCCCTCCATCTCCAACGTCTCCTGGGACGAGCAGACCCATGCCTGGTACGAGCAGCAGCGCCAGAATCGGGGAGGGCTCACCTTCAGCAAGCTCGACAACCTGTTCGGCCACGTGGTTACCCACAACGTCCTGGTGTGCTGCAACGATCTGCCGAGCCACCCGGCGAGCCGCGGCGTCTCCCCTCGTGGGCATCCGCATCTGGACAGCTTCCTCGGCATCCCCATCCGCCACAAGGGGGAGGCCATCGGCATGATAGCCCTGGCCAACCGCCCAGGTGGCTTCGATGAGGCGTTGGTGACCCTGCTCGAGCCGCTGACCACGGCACTGGGCACCCTGATCCATGCCCGCAACCTGGAGGATGAGCGCAGCCGCATGGAGCGGGTGCTGCGTTTCAATGCCGAGCACGACTTTCTCACCAAGCTGCCGAACCGCAGCAGCTTCTTCAGCCAGGCCAACGTGGTGCTGGAGCACATCCAGCGCCATCCCGCCGGGGGAGAGGCCTGCTGTCTGGCTCTGATAGACATCGACTTCTTCAAGCAGATCAACGATGAGCATGGCCACCTCGCCGGGGATGCGGTGCTGGAGGCGCTGGCCAGCCTGCTGATGCAGGCGGTGCGCAGCAAGGATCTGGTGGCACGCTTTGGTGGGGAGGAGTTCATCATGCTGCTGCGGGGGGTGGGCCTGGAGGAGGCCCATGTCATCATGGAACGCACCCGCCAGCTGGTGGAGCGTCACCACTTTGCCTACCAGCAGCAGGCGATCACCGTCACCATCAGCGTGGGGCTCACCGCCTATCAGATGGGCTATCGCCGCATGGACGACTGGCTGCAGTGCGTGGATCAGCGCCTCTACGAGGCCAAGCGCCGGGGACGCAACCGGGTTGCCTAGGATGCAGGGAGATGAGACAAGAAGGGCGCCATCAAGGCGCCCTTGGTTTGAGGAGCGGCTAGCGCGATGACCTAGAGCGAAGACCCATTGAAGCCCCTTAGTGAGCGCTACTCGATGCGGCGGTAAGGGGGGGGCGGGGAGGAGTTTGCTCTTTTCTCTGCGATGATGTGGGTCAGCCTCGCGGCCGGCAGGGCCTTGTAAAACAGCCAGCCCTGGATGAAGGCGTGCTTGTCGAACGACTCGATCAATCTCAGTTCGTGCGGGCTCTCCACCCCCTCGAAGACGAGCTGCTTGTTCAGCTTGGCGATGCCGTTGAGCATGGAGATGAAGAGATCCCTCTTCAGCTCTTCATGCAGGCCATGAATAAATATCTTGTCCAATTTTATTTCGTCGAAATCGATGGATGTCAGCCAGACAATATTGGATGCTCCGGTACCAAAGTCGTCCAATGATACCTTGAACCCTTTTTTGCGGGCGGCAATGGCGAACTCCGATATTTTCTGGTGGTACTCGTTGATCCTCTCCGTTATTTCAAGCTTGATCTGATGAGGCTTTATATCGTGCAGGATGACTTGTTTATGCAGGTAGTCGAGATATTCCGGTTTGGTGATTTCATAGTTGCTGATATTCAATGACACCATCAGGTTACTGTCTTGCTTGAGCAGGTGCTGCAAATCATGCAGGGCGCGATGAGCAATAAAGAAGGAGATATGCTTATACAGCGCAAGCTTGGTGGCGATGGGAATGAACAGCTCGGGGGAGACCTGGCCATAGAGCTCATCCTTCCAGCGCAGCAGCGCCTCCACACCGACGATGTGATGTTGTACGGCATGCACCACTGGCTGATATTCGAGGTAGAGCTCCTCCCTTTTTATCGCGCGTATCAGACGAAACTCGAGGGAGCGCTTCTCTTCTTGATAGCTGGTGACCGAGAAGGCGATGAGGCCGCCGAAACACAATGCGATGACACAGTACAGCGCGATCAGCAGCGGGTGATAGGCGAGGATGCCTACGCTGTCATTGTAGGTCACGATGCAGTAATCGAAGGTGTCGCTGCACAGCCGGGTCGACAGGGTCGAAAAGTGGTTGCTCGCGGCGGGGGAGCCCGCCAATGAGATGAACTTGTGTTCCCCATTCTTGGTGACGAGCTCATACGAGAAATCCGCGGTGTCCTTGTATATCTGCTCCGCTCTCAGCCGAGAAGAAAACGCCACGACGTTGCCGAGGCGGGTCATATTTCGGATGAGCTGGGAGGGGAAGAGATCGCGCGGCTTGAGATAGACCTCGAATCCGGAGGCCGTGATGAAGTCATGGCGGGGAAGCTGCGATTGTTTCTCCAGGATCCCCCAGTTGGCGGTACAGAGCAGCTTGTCACCCTCGGCGATGCCTATGTCATCGACATAAGGGTAATAGGAGGCGATGATCCTGATTTTATCTATGGTGGGTTTGTTGCATTCGATGAGGGCGGCCTGGTTGACTGCACGTAATGAGGTCGCAAGCTGTAAGGTGACCTCATCCGATTTTATTAACAGGTTTTTTGAGAAAGCCAGCTGCTTGTTTTTCTGAAGTGCCAGGGTGGAAAAATGGCCGACAAGCAAAAATAAGAGCAATGAGATGAAACAGCCTAAATAAATGCGTTGATTGCCAGCAACAGACTTTAACATGCAAAGCTCTCATTATTGACACTGTCAGGCAACGAGAGTATCCCAGCCCGAACAAGGCTGACAAGGCTTAATACGAGGCTAAATATCCCTGTGACGAGGCGATATTATTTTGGTTGTCAATTGAGTGCTATTTCAGCCTTGGCGGTCACAACCTCGGGGGGAGGGTGGGGCGGTATTGCACCCTGGTCTCTCTCCTGACGGGAAAGGGCACACCACGACAGACATAAAAAGGGCGCCTTGTGGGCGCCCTTTGGCTGGAAGGAGGCTGGATAGCCCGCCTGTCAACCCGTGTTGCGCATGCCTGCCGCGATGCCGGCGATGGTGACCATCAGCGCCTGATCCAGCTCGGGATGCAGGGTCTCAGGATGGTTGCGGGAGCGGTTGAGCAGCTCGGCCTGCAGCACGTTCAGCGGATCCGTGTAGGGGTTGCGCAGCTTGATGGACTCCTTGATCCAGGGCTGATCGTCCAGTAGGTCGCCCTGCGGGCGCAGTTTCAGCACCACTTCGATGGAGTCGGAAAGCTCCTGACGCAGCTGCTTGCCCAGGCCCCACAGCTCTTCCGGTACCAGACGGGTGTCGTAGTACTCGGCGAGCCAGAGGTCGGCCTTGAGGAACACCATCTCCAGCATCTCCAGACGGGTGCGGAAGAAGGGCCACTGGCGGCTCATCTCGTCCAGCACGGCCTTCTGGCCGTCGTCGATGGCCTGTTGCAATCCCTTGTGGGCGCCGAGCCAGGCCGGCAGCATCAGCCGGTTCTGGGTCCAGGCGAAGATCCACGGGATGGCGCGCAGGCTCTCGACGCCGCCGTTGGGCTTGCGCTTGGCGGGGCGGGAGCCCAGCGGCAGCTTGCCCAGTTCCATCTCCGGGGTGGCGGCGCGGAAGTAGGGCACGAAGTCCGGGTGACCGCGCACTATGCCGCGGTAGTGTTCGCAGGAGACGGTGGCCAGCTGCTCCATCACGGCGCGCCAGCTCTCCTTCGGCTTGGGCGGCGGCAGCAGGTTCCCCTCCAGCACGGCGCTGGTGTAGAGGTTGAGGCTCTGGAAGGCCACCTTGGGCAGGCCGAACTTGAAGCGGATCATCTCCCCTTGCTCGGTGACGCGCAGGCCGCCGCGCAGGGATCCCGGCGGCTGGGAGAGGATCGCCTGGTGGGCGGGGGCGCCGCCACGGCCGACGGTACCGCCACGGCCATGGAACAGGGTGAGGCGGATGTTGTTGGCCTCGGCCAGCGCCACCAGGGATTCCATGGCGGCATACTGGGCCCAGCCCGCGGCCATCATGCCCGCGTCCTTGGCAGAGTCGGAGTAGCCGATCATCACGTACTGGCGGCCCTGGATGTAGCCGCGATACCAGTCCACCGACAGCAGGCGCTCCATCACGGCGGTGCCCGCCATCAGGTCTTCCTGGGTTTCGAACAGCGGCGCCACCGGCATGCGGAACTTGCAACCGGCTTCTTTGAGCAGCAGTTGCACCGCCAGCACGTCGGACGGCGCACCGGCCATGGAGATGATGTAGATGCCGAACGCATCGGGGTCGTGCTGGGCGATGACCTTGCAGGTGTCGATGGTCTCGCGGGTCTCGGCACTCGGCTCCCAGTCATTGGGGATCAGCGGGCGGCGGGAGTTGAGTTCGTTGAGCAGGAAGGCCTGTTTGTCGTCCTCGCTCCACTCGGCGTAGTCACCCAGCCCCAGATAACGGGTCAGCTCGGAGAAGACCTGGCCGTGACGCTCGCCATCCTGACGGATGTCCAGCTTGACCAGGTGGATGCCGAAGCAGGCCAGCTTGCGCAGCACGTCCAGCAGCATGCCGTCGGCGATGTTGCCCATGCCGCAGGCGTGCAGGGAGTGGTAGCAGAGCTCCAGGGGCTCGCGCAGCTGGGCGGTGCTCTTGACCAGATCCCGGCTCTCGCTCGCCTGGCCCTGTACCTTGGCGGTCAGGTACTCCTGGGTCTCGCGCAGTTGCTCGCGCAGCTCGCGTACCAGGGCGCGATAGGGCTCGGGATTGTCGCCGACCCGGGCACGCACGGCGTCGGTGCAATCGGCCATGGAGAGCTCGGAGGTGAGCTCCTTGATGTCCTTGTAGAACAGGCTCACCGCCATCCAGCGGCCCAGCTCCAGCACTTCGGCGGTCACCTTGGCGGTGACGAAGGGGTTGCCGTCGCGGTCACCGCCCATCCAGGAGGTGAACTTGACCGGCGCGGCGTCCAGCGGCAGCCGCACACCCAGATGGTGTTGCAGGCGCTCGTCCAGATTGCGCATGAATTCGGGGATGGCCGGCCACAGGCTGTTTTCCACCACGGCGAAGCCCCACTTGGCTTCGTCCACCGGGGTCGGGCGCTGTTCGCGGATCTCGTTGGTGTGCCAGGCCTGGTTGACCAGTTGCTCGATGCGACTCTGGATCTTGTCCCGCTCGCGGGGCAGCAGATCGGAGAGTTCCAGCGCCTCGAGGCAGTCGTTGAGCTGCACGTGCTTGTGGATCAGGGTACGACGGGTCACCTCGGTGGGGTGAGCGGTCAGCACCAGATCGATGTCCAGCTCGCGCACGGCCTGGATGATGGCCTCCTGGGACAGGTTGGAGGCTTTCAGCTTGTCGAACATCTGCTCCAGCGGGTCCGGGGTGCAGACCTGCTCTTCGCAGCGACGGGAGATGGTGTGGAACTGCTCCGCCACGTTCGCCAGGTTGAGGAACTGGCTGAAGGCACGGGCCACGGGCAGCAGTTCGTCATCGGAGAGGGTACGCAGGGTGTCGAGCAGGCGCTCTCTGTCTGCCTCGTTCCCCTTGCGGGAAGACTTGGCAAGTTGGCGAATGGTCTCAATCTTGTCGAGGAAGGCCTGCCCCTGATGATCCTTGATGGATTTACCCAGCAGTTGGCCCAACATGCCTACGTTGGCCCGTAGTGCGGCGTACTTTTCGTTCATTCCACATCCTTATTTTGTTGGTGCCTCCTGACCTTCCAGGCGGGAGGCGACCTCACTTATTGTTGTGCGATTACAACATATGCTCCGTCATCTTAGGGGGACAATCTACCCAGATTGTCTGCGCAAGGTCAAATAACAAGCCGATTCAGAACATGTATTTCCCTCACCTGTCCCAAGGCGCCTGTCATGTAACTTACTTACATCCCTATTTGGCTAGACGCAGAAGCGCCGGATCAGGTGCTGCAGCACCGCCGTGGTCGGTTTGACGAACGACAGATCCAGGTATTCATCGGGCTGGTGGGCCTGGGTGATATGGCCTGGGCCCATCACTATGGTCTCGCAACCCAGTTGCTGGATAAAGGGGGCTTCGGTGCAATAGTTCACGGACTCGGCGGCCCGGCCGCTCGCCTTTTCCGCCTCCCGCACCAGCTCGGAGTCATCCTGGCAGGCATAGGCCGGAATGGGTTCGTGCAGGTGCTGCAGGTGCAGGCAGCCCGGCTGGTGGATCTCGATGGGGGAGAGCGCCTCTTTCAACATGCCCATCAGTTCGTCGGGACCCACCTGCGGGGTGGGACGCATGTCGATGTGCAGCTCGCAGCAGCCGCAGATGCGGTTCGGGCTGTCGCCCCCCTGGATGTAGCCGAGGTTCAGGGTGGGCTGGGGCACGGCGAAGCGGTGATCCGCGTACTTCTCCTTCAGATCCTGCTGGAGCCTGAGCACCTGACCCATGGCCTTGTGCATGATCTCCATGGCGTTGACGCCGTTGGCGGGATCCGAACTGTGGCCGCTTCGGCCTGTGATGCGAATGGCTTCCGACATGTGGCCCTTGTGGGCCACCACGGGCACCAGCCCGGTGGGTTCGCCGATCACCGCGTAGTCGGGTTTGAGTTCAGCTGCGGCGGCGATGGCGCGGGCCCCGGCCATGGTGGTCTCTTCATCGGCGGTGGCCAGGATGCGCAGCGGCTTGCTCAGGGTCTTGAGGTCGACCTCCTTGAGCGCTTCCACGATAAAGGCGAAGAAGCCTTTCATGTCGATGGTGCCGAGCCCGTACAGGCGGTTGCCCTCTTCGGTCACCTTGAAGGGGTCTTTGGTCCAGGCTCCTTCATCGAAGGGAACTGTATCCGTGTGGCCCGCCAGCAGCAGCCCCCCTTCTCCCTGACCATAGGTCGCCACCAGGTTGAACTTGCCCGGCAGATCCGGCAGGGCCGTCACCTCGCACTGGAATCCAAGCTGGCCGAACCAGTCGGCCAGCAGCCGGATCACCGCCTCGTTGCTCTGATCCCAGCGAGTATCCGTGCTGCTGATAGAGGGAATCGCAATAATATTCTTATAAAGTGAAAAAAAATCCAGTTTGGCCATCAGCTCCTCCTTGCGTCCCCGGAGTGTTTCTGTTAGAAAATACAAATGCAAAGTGAGTGCATGAATATTCTGTTCGAGTGCTCATCGACAAGGCCTCTAGTTGTAAGGGAAAGTTAATGTTCTGTCACCTGATCTGTAACCGACGACGCATATCCGCCTGAATTGCCCCTCCGCACTCGTTGCATCAAAGGGGCGATAGCCGACCCCTTGCACCGCAGCACCATGCTGTGAATTTCGAACCCAGACTTGGAATACTCAAACATGCTTAAGACCGTTATCGTCGGTGCCAGTGGCTACGCGGGGGCCGAACTGGCCGCTCTGGTCCAGAACCATCCACAACTCGAGCTGTTCGGCCTCTATGTTTCCGCCGGCAGCCAGGACGCCCACAAACGTTTCTCTTCCCTGCATCCCCAGTGGGTGGGCAAGCTGGATCAGCCGCTGCTGCCTCTGGACGAAGACGGCATGACCCGGATCCTGACCCAGGCCGATCTGGTGGTGCTGGCCACTGCTCACGAGGTGAGTGCGGAACTCGCGCCCAAGTTCCTGGCCAAGGGGTTGCCGGTGTTCGATCTCTCCGGTGCCTTCCGGGTCAACGATCAGCAGTTCTACGCCTCCTTCTACGGCTTCACTCACGAGAATGAGCAGTGGCTGGAGCAGGCCGCCTACGGTCTGGCCGAGTGGAATGCCGATGCCGTCAAGGCCGCCCAGCTGATTGCCGTGCCGGGATGCTACCCGACCGCCTCCCTGTGCGCCCTCAAGCCGCTGCAACAGGCCGGGCTGATTGCTCAGGGATGGCAGCCCATCATCAATGCGGTTTCCGGCGTCTCCGGGGCCGGTCGCAAGGCCGCCATCAACACCAGTTTCTGCGAAGTGAGCCTCAATCCCTACGGCACCTTCAATCACAGGCACCAGCCGGAGATCAGCCACCACCTTGGCAAGGAGGTGCTGTTCCAGCCCCACCTCGGCAACTATGTGCGGGGCATCCTGGCCACCATCTATGTGCAACTGGCGGAAGGGGTGACGCACACCCAGGTGGATCAGGCCTACCTCAAGGCCTACGAAGGCAAGCCGCTGGTACGCCTCACCGGCCAGATGCCCTCCATCCGCGGCGTGGCGAGCACGCCCTACTGCGACATCGCCTGGCAGCAGCAGGGCAACATGCTGGTGGTGGTTTCTGCCATCGACAACCTGCTCAAGGGGGCCGCCTCGCAAGCCATGCAGTGCATAAATATCAAGTTTGGTTTTGAACCGGCCACCGGCCTGATTTAACGCTTTAAGAAAGGATCGAGAAGATGGACAAGCAGACGCTGGTAATCAAGTTGGGTGGTGCCCTGATCGAGAACGACGAGGCCCTGACCGCCCTGTTCGCCACCCTGAAGACCTTCCTGGATGATCAGCACCGTCCTCTGGTGCTGGTGCACGGTGGTGGCTGCCTGGTGGACGACCTGCTCAAGGGGCTGGGCATGACCTCCACCAAGAAGAACGGCCTGCGGGTGACCCCGTTCGAGCAGATCCCCGTGATTGCCGGTGCCCTGGCCGGGACCGCCAACAAGATGATGATGGCCAAGGCCATCTCCACCGGCATTCCTGCTGTGGGTCTGTGCCTCGCCGACGGCGGTCTGTGCCAGGTGACCCAGCTCGATCCGGATCTCGGTGCGGTCGGTGACTGCAAACCGGGCAACCCGGCGCTGGTGGCCGGCATCCTGGGGCAGGGCTTCCTGCCGGTGGTGAGCTCCATCGGCATTACCGCCGACGGACAGATGATGAACGTCAATGCGGATCAGGCGGCCACCGCCATCGCCGAAGCGCTGGGCGCCGATCTGGTGATGCTGTCGGATGTGAGCGGCATTCTGGATGGCAAGGGCAAGCTGGTGCCGCAACTGGACAAGCAGAGCGCGCTGGACCTGATGGAGAAGGGAGTTATCACGGACGGCATGGCCGTCAAGGTGAAAGCCGCCCTGCACGCCGCCGAAACCCTGGGCAAGCCGGTCTGTGTCGCCAGCTGGCGCTACCCGGATCAGCTGCTCAAGCTGCTGGCTGGCGGCGCGGTCGGCACCCAGGTCACCCTCTGATCTCCACCGGGAAAAGGACAATCCGATGCAACATCTTCTGAAAGACAGTGATTTAAGCAAGGCCCAGATCGAGGCGCTGCTGGCGCTTGGCAAGGCGGTCAAGGCCGATCCGAAGAAATACAGCCAGGCCCTGGCGGGCAAGAGCGTGGTCACCCTGTTCGAGAAGCCCTCCCTGCGTACCCGGGTCACCTTCGACATCGGCATCGCCAAACTGGGTGGTCACATCGTCTATCTGGATCAGCAGAACGGGGCGCTCGGCAAGCGGGAGTCGGTGAAGGATTTCGCCAGCAACCTGTCCCGCTGGTGTGACGCCATCGTCGCCCGGGTGTTCGATCACCAGACCCTGGTCGAGCTGGCCGAGTTCGGCTCGGTGCCTGTGGTCAACAGCCTGTGCAACCTCTACCACCCCTGCCAGGGGCTGGCGGATTTCATGACCATCAGCGAGCACTACAGCGATCTGTCCAAGGTGAAGCTGGCCTATCTCGGCGATGGCAACAACGTGAGCCACTCCCTGCTGCTGCTGGGGGCGACCCTCGGCACCGATGTGACCCTGGTCTGCCCGAAAGGCCATGGCCCGGATACCCAGATCTTCCTGCAGGCCCAGGCGCTGGCAGCTCAATCTGGCGCGACCATACATATCAGCGATGATGTCGCGGATATCGAAGGCTTTGACGTGGTTTATACCGATACCTGGGTTTCCATGGGTGACAACACACCAATGGAGCAGGTAAAAGATATCTTCATGCCTTATCAGATCAACCAGGCCCTGCTCGATCGGACCGGCATCCAGCACGTGCTGCACTGCCAGCCGGCCCACCGGGAGCTGGAGATCACCTCGGAGGTCATGGACGGCCCAGCCTCCCTCATCATGGATGAGGCAGAAAACCGGATGCATATCCAGAACGCCGTGCTGCTGACCCTGTTCGGACAGGGCCAGAAGTAATCCGGCAACCGACCCGGAATCACCCCTTTTTATCGAATCATCACGGAGAGAAGTAAATGAGCGGAATCAACAAGATCGTACTGGCTTACTCGGGCGGACTGGATACCTCGGCCATCATTCCCTGGCTGAAGGAGCACTATGACGCTGAAATCATCGCCTTCGTCGCCGACGTGGGCCAGGAGCGTGACGATCTGGAAGGTATCGAGCAGAAGGCCATCGCCTCCGGCGCGGTCAAGTGCATCGTCAAGGATCTGCGGGAAGAGTTCGTCAAAGAGTATGTCTACCCGACCCTGAAGACCGGCGCCGTCTATGAAGGCACCTACCTGCTGGGCACCTCCATGGCTCGTCCGGTGATCGCCAAGGCCATGGTCGAGGCTGCCCTGGCAGAAGGGGCTGATGCCATCTCCCACGGTTGCACCGGCAAGGGCAACGACCAGGTGCGGTTCGAAGGGGCGGTAGCTGCCCTGGCGCCCCAACTGAAAGTGATCGCCCCGTGGCGGTTGTGGGACATGCGTTCCCGGGAAGATCTGCTGGCCTATCTGGAAGCCCGCAACATTCCCTGCAAGGCGACCCTGAAGAAGATCTACAGCCGCGACGCCAACGCCTGGCACATCTCCACCGAGGGTGGCGAGCTGGAGAGCACCTGGAACGAGCCGTCCGAAGCCGTCTGGCAGTGGACCGTCTCTGCAGAGGATGCCCCGAACGAGCCGGAATACGTCAAGCTGACCGTGGCCAAGGGCGAAGTGGTCGCCGTTGACGACCAGCCGCTCAGCCCGCACCAGATCCTGACCACCCTGAACGAGCGTGCCGGCAAGCACGGCGTGGGCCGGATCGACATCACCGAGAACCGGATGGTGGGCATGAAGTCCCGTGGCTGCTACGAGACTCCGGGTGGTACCGTGATGGTTGCCGCACTGCGCGCCGTGGAAGAGCTGGTACTGGACAGACCGACCCGCGCCTGGCGGGAAAAACTCGGCGCCGAGTTCTCCCACCTGGTGTATGACGGTCGCTGGTTCACCCCGCTGTGCAAGGCCATTGTCGCCTCCGCCAACGCCATCGCCGAGGAGCTCGACGGTGAAGTGGTGCTGAAGATGTACAAGGGTCAAGTCACCGCGGTGCAGAAGAAGTCGCCGAACAGCCTCTACTCCGAAGACTTCGCCACCTTCGGCGCCGACGAAGTGTACGACCAGAGCCATGCCGAAGGCTTCATCCGTCTCTACACCCTGGCGAGCCGGATCCGCGCCATGAAAGAGCAGCATCAAGCCATCGGTGGCGACCATACCCACGGCTAAGCAAGCGCTATCACCCGTTGATTCGAGGGGGCATGGCCCCCTCTTTTACAGGCAGAGAGGCCCTTTGCCATCCTCATCGGGTGTGACAAGAGCGGCTGCGCCCTGGCCGCTTCTGTGAGATAACAGGCTCGCAGAAAAACAGGGCAAGATTTCAAGTTCGACGGAGCAAGGCGCCGCCGACAACGCATTCAAGGAGAGCAGTATGGCACTTTGGGGTGGACGCTTCAGTCAGGGAGCCGATAGCCGGTTCAAGCAGTTCAACGATTCGCTGCGGTTCGACTACCGTCTGGCGGAGCAGGATATTCAAGGCTCCATGGCCTGGGCCAAAGCGCTGGTCAAGGTGGGGGTGTTGACCGAGGGTGAGCAGGCTCAGTTGCAGCAGGCGATGGAGGTACTGCTCGCCTCTGTGCAGCAGGATCCCCAGCAGATCCTGAACTCGGACGCCGAAGACATCCACTCCTGGGTCGAGAGCCAGCTCATCGACGCCGTCGGCGCCCTTGGCAAGAAGCTGCACACCGGCCGCTCGCGCAACGATCAGGTCGCCACTGACCTGAAACTCTGGTGCAAGGCGCAGGGTGAGCTGCTGCTGGGTTCCATCACTGCCCTGCAACAGGGGCTGGTCGCCTCCGCCCGTGCCAACCAGGCCGCCGTGCTGCCCGGTTACACCCACCTGCAGCGTGCCCAACCGGTCACCTACGCCCACTGGGCGCTCGCCTATGTGGAGATGCTGGAGCGGGACCATTCCCGTCTGCAGGATGCCCTCAAGCGCCTCGACACCAGCCCGCTCGGCTGCGGCGCCCTGGCGGGCACCGCCTACGCCATCGACCGGGAGGCACTGGCGCTCGACATGGGCTTTGCCGGTGCCACCCGCAACAGCCTGGATTCGGTGTCCGATCGGGATCACGTGGTGGAGCTGATGCACGTGGCGTCGCTGTCCATGGCTCACCTCTCGCGCTTTGCCGAAGATCTCATCTTCTACAACACCGGCGAGGCGGGCTTTGTCGAGCTGTCTGACGCCGTCACCTCTGGCTCGTCCCTGATGCCCCAAAAGAAGAACCCGGACGCGCTGGAGCTCATTCGTGGCAAGACCGGCCGGGTGGTCGGCGCCCAGATGGGCATGTTGATGAGCCTCAAGGCGTTGCCGCTGGCCTACAACAAGGACATGCAGGAAGACAAGGAGGGGCTGTTCGACGCCCTGGATACCTGGCACGATTGCCTCGACATGGCGGCCCTGGTGCTGATCGATCTGAAGGTCAATGGTGAGCGCACCATGGCGGCGGCCCAGGGCGGCTATGCCAATGCTACCGAGCTGGCGGACTATCTGGTGGCCAAGGGCATTCCGTTCCGCGAGGCGCACCATATCGTCGGCGAAACCGTGGTCTATGCGATCCAGGTGAAAAAGCCCCTGGAAGAACTCTCCCTCCCCGAGTTCCAGCGCTTCAGCCCCGTGGTGGGGGAGGATGTCTACCCGAACCTGGAGCTGGAAGCGACTCTGGCCAAGCGGGTCGCCAAGGGAGGCGTCGCTCGCGAGCAGATAGAGGCAGCCCTCACCGCCGCCGAAGCCTGGCTGAGCAAGCGGGCGGGTTAAGCCAAGCGGCTCGCCATGGGAACAAGAAGGCAGAACGGCAACCCCAGGGTTGCCGTTTTTTTTATGGGTACGCCTCGGCGCCGTGGGGCGCGTTGACCAGGCGCTGTTCAGCCTCTGCGTCCGGCGCTGGCCTGATGCACGGCGTCCGTGAGCAGTCGTTGCAACTGGCATCTGGCCTCGTCGGTTTCATGGCTGGCGGCGAGCAGCACCACCCCCAGGGTACCCGGTGAGGGCAGTACGCCGCCGAGGGTGGCGAGACTGGCCGGCATGCCGATGGGGGAACGCACCGTGATCCCGAGCCCGGCCTGCACGGCGGCCCAGATCCCGCCCAGGCTCTGGCTGGTGAAGGCGATCCGCCAGGGGATCCCGGCATCGTCGAGGGCGCGGATGGCCCGCGCCCGCATCAGGCAGGGGGCATCGAAGAGCACCAGGGGCAGGGGCTCCCCGCGCGCGAGCAAAGGGGCGAGGTCCCACTCGGGGTGGGCAATCCAGGCCAGTTGCACCACCTCGATGAGGGGAAGATCCTCCCGCTCTCCCTGTGGCTGCCAGGCGAGAGCCATATCGAGGGTGCCCTCCCTGATCCCCTGCACCAGGGCCCCGTTGCGATCGATGCGGGTCGTCATGCGCAGGGCCGGGTGCTGGCGACAGAGGGGCCCCAGCACGGCGGGGAGCAAAGATTCACCGAAGTCCTCCTGCACCCCGAGCCGGATCTCCCCTTGCAGCAATTCCCCTTTGAGGGCGAGCACGGCTTCGTCATTGAGCGCCAGCAGCCGCTTGGCGTAGCCCAGCAGGCGCTCACCGCTGGCCGTCGGCACCAGGTGACGTCCCTGCTTCATGACCAGATCGGTGCCGCACTGTTGTTCGAGTTTTTTCAACTGGGCACTGACCGCCGAGGTGGAGCGGCACAGCCGCTGCGCCGCCAGCGCAAAGCTGCCGCACTCCAGCCCCAGCACGTAGCTGCGCAGGGCATCGAGATCCAGGCTGGGGGGAAGGGGTGACATAACTATCCTTATAATCGGGATGATTGGTCTTGAATATTTCGATTTTTTAAATTGTAGCAGTGAGGGAGAGTGGCTTCATCCACCAAGGAGATTGCCATGACACCCGATGTTCCCGATCGCGCCACCCTGGCGCAGCTTGCCCCCCGACTCGCCCGACTGGCGGAAGAGACGCTGTTTGGCGATATCTGGCAGCGCCCCACCCTCTCGGCCCGCGAGCGCAGCCTGATCACCCTGGCCATCCTGGCGTCACTGGGCCGGGTGCAACAACTGCCCTGGCATATTGCATTCGCCCGGCAAAACGGCCTGTCCCGGGATGAGCTGGAAGAGCTGTTCACCCATCTTGCCTTCTACGCCGGTTTGCCCGCCGCAGTGACGGCCGTGGGCTATCTGCCCCCCCGCGAGGAGGTGACCCCATGCCGCTGACCCGTATCACCCTGTGCGAGGGGATGAGCGACGCACACCTGCAACAACTCAGCGCCCTCTACCACCAGACCCTGGTGGAGGTGTTCGAGGTGCCGCCGAAGGATAAATTCCAGATCCTCGAGATCTTGCCTGCCAGTGCGCTCATCTATGACCCCTACTACCAGACCGGCCGCCGGGACCAGGGTTTCATCCTCTTCCAGATCCTGGCGGGCAAGGTGCGCAGCACCGCGACCAGGGAGCGGCTTTATGCACGTCTCGCCGAGCGCCTTGAGGCCGAGCTTGGGATCCACCCCGACAACCTCATGGTGGTGATCCAGCAGACCGATGCCGAGGCGTGGAGTTTCGGCCAGGGCCGGATGTTCAGACAGGAGGTGGCCTCATGATCGCCATGCACTACCGATTCACCCTGCCCGCAGACTACGACATGGCGCTGATCGAGCAGCGGATCGCCAGCAATGGCGCCAGACTGGACGGCTTTCCCGGTCTGTTGTTCAAGGCCTATCTCTACAGCCGTCAGGACGATGGGACCCTGCCGGGGCAGGAGAACCGCTATGCCCCCTTCTATGTGTGGCACAGCGCCGAGGCGATGCACCGATTCCTGGCAAGCGAGGGATTCGCGGCACTCACCCGGCATTTCGGCTGGCCCCGCATCGAGACCTGGCATCTGGTGCGGGCGCCGGATCCGGCCTCCCTCGACGGGGCTTGCATGGCCAGGCTGCGGCGCACCAAGGTCACTTCCCACGGCGAGCTTGCCGACCTGCACGGCGAGGCCATGGTGAGCGGCTGGGATCTCACCCGATGGGAATGGCTGGAGGCGGATTTGCTCCCGTCCTTCTCATCGCCCTTGCCTGGCGGGGGCGAGATCTACCGTATTGGCTATCTGGCGAAGGGGGGAGGGGTGTAAAGCGGAATTATCTTTGTCATTGAGGTTATTTTCTCATTCACTTGGGCTGTTAAAGTGATATTTGCATCGTGAACATATGATGTTATATCGCGCTTGTGGATGATGATGTGGAATTGCGTTCACCTGCTGCAATGAACTGGCTCAGTGGGGCACATTCAGGGTGACGGCCCGCGCCGGGCAGGGCATGATCCCGCTGCAATGCGTATGGACGCGTCAACCGGATCAAGGAGTTCCCATGTACCTGCCACCCCATTTCGCCGTTACCGACCCCGAGGCGCTGCACCAGCTGATGCAGGCGCACCCTCTGGGGGCCCTGATCACCTGTGGTGAAGGGGGGCTGGATGCCAACCATCTGCCGTTCGAGTTCGATGGGGAGCAGGGGGCCCACGGTGTGCTGCGGGCCCATGTGGCCCGCAACAACCCGCTCTGGCAGGAGGTGAAAGACGGCGATGAAGTGCTGGTGATCTTCCGCGCCGCCGAGGGTTATATCTCCCCCAGCTGGTATCCTGGCAAGCAGGTGCATCACCAGCAGGTGCCCACCTGGAACTATGCCGTGGTGCACGCCCATGGCCGTATCCGGGTGAGGGACGATGCCCGCTTCGTGCGTCGCTTGCTCGCGGCCCTGACCCGTACCCACGAGGCGGGAGAGTCCATTCCCTGGAAGATGGCGGATGCACCGAGAGACTATCTCGAGACAATGGTGCAGGCCGTGGTGGGCATAGAGATCGAGATTGAGCGGCTGGTCGGCAAGTTCAAGCTGGGTCAGAACAAGGAGGCGGCGGATCGCCTGGGAGCGGCCAATGCCCTGCAGGATCGCGGGCAGAGCGCGCTGGCCGGCGCCATGCTGAACCCGCCCCCTTCACAGTCCTAGCGTGACATCTTGAGATTCGGCCCGACAAAAACGGCAACCGTCTGGTTGCCGTTTTTCATGGTTCCACTCCCGCTCACGCGCTGGCATTGAGCAGCTTGCCTACGCCTTCCCCCGGGCCCTGGGGCAGGGTTTGCTTGAAGGCATAAAGCAGCTGATCAAGGTTGAGGTCGCTGTTGCCGAGGGAGCCCTTGAGGGTGTCGAGCTCGCTCTGCAGCGCATCGAGGCGGGTGCTCTGGGTGCCGTCTGCCAACTGGGTGCGGGCGGCATCGATGGCCTGGGGCAGCGACTGGCCCGAGGATTCCTGGCCCAGGGTCTGCATCAGCGCCCCCATGAAGTGGTTGATGGCAGGGCGGTTCTGCTCGCTGTCAGCCTCCTGGATACCAAGGCGCTGGAACAGGCTCTGCACCGTGGGGGCAAGGTGCTCTTCCTGCACGGCAGGCTCGGTCTGGGCGGGCGGCGTGCCGTCGCCCAGCAGCTTGCTGCCGAGCTTGATGGCAAGGGAGGCGAGGGGAAGCAGGGTGCCGATGGCGATCATGATGTCACTCTCCGTACGACTGATGTCATGACGGAGCAGGGAACGGGCCAGCTTGGCGAGCATTCAGCCGAAAAATGGCAGGGGATTGATCCTGCTGTAAATTTCGTTTTGCCAGGCAGAGGGCGAGCGGGTGCGAACGGGGGCGGCGGCAAACCCTTGCAGCCCGGGGGCTGGTTGGTTTGCCACCCGGCTTGCCGGATCAGAGATCCTTGAACGGGCGGCGTTTCTCCTCCTCGATGACGATGGCCTCCAGATTGGCGATGCGCTCCTGCAACTCCTTGATGATCATGTCCTGCTTGCCAAGACGGTCGGTAATGCGGGCATCCCCCATCTGGTAGCGGGCGCGCTTGGTGAGATAGCTGAACGACACGCTGATAAAGACGATCAGAACGATACCTGTCCACATGGTCATGAATGACTCCTTTCAATATTTGAACGAGAGGATCTGTCTCCCGTGCTGTCGTTGTCTCATACCCAACCTTGGGCGGCAATGCCTGCCTGGTTGTTCAGAGCGGCCAGATCGGCCAGCCGAGCCAGATCCCGAGTAGCAGCAACTGCCCCCAGACGATGGCCCAGAACCGCAGGCGGTAGCTCCCTTTCTGGGTCTTGTGGCGCAGCCACTGGCGGGCGACCAGGGCGCCGGGCCAGCCGCCGCACAGCTCAAGCAGATGCAGACGGGCCTCGGGCACGCGCCAGCCACCACGAATGGCCTGGCGCTTGTCCCAGGCGTAGGCAGCCAGGGTCAGCAGGCTCATCAGCAGGATCAGGGCCAGCGGCCACCAGTTCGCATCCCGCACCCCGAGCCAGCCTGCCCAACCCAGGGGCAGCAGGGCAAGGGCCATCATGACAGGCACGCCGGATCCCGGGTCTCGCCCGGGTGTAGCGTGCGGATCACCCGGGCCGGGTTGCCCACCGCCAGGGAGTCCGCCGGGATGTCCCGGGTGACCACGGCGCCAGCCCCTATGATGGAGCGCGGCCCTATGGTGACGCCGGGGCAGATGATGGCGCCGCCGCCAATCCAGCAGTCATCGCCGATCCGCACCGGCTTGTTGTAGGCGGTCCAGTTGCGTCGCTCCAGATAGTCCATGGTGTGGGTGGCGGTGTAGATCTGCACGTTGGGGGCCAGCAGCACATGGTTGCCGATGTGCACCTCGCCCACGTCGAGTATGGTGACGTTGAAGTTGAAGAAGGTCTTCTCGCCGATGTGGATGTTGCGGCCGAATTCGCAGGTGAAGGGGGTGCTGATCCAGCAGGAGTCGGGACAGTGGGCGAAGAGGTCGCGGCAGATCTGCTGGCGCAGGACGTGATCCCCCGCCGGTGAGGCGTTGAGTCGGCTCAGCAGCGCCTGGCCGCGAATGCGGTCGTTCGCTATCTCCTCGCTCTGGCTGTCCAGGGCGCCCCCAGCCAATACCTTGTCCCAGTCGCTTGCCATGGTTATCTCCTCCTGCTGCAAGAGGGGGCAGTATACGCGACAAGGGGAGGGGGTGTCAGAGTGCCGGGCCCGTCAGGTGATCCCCGTCATCATGTCATCAGGACAAGGGGCAGGATGAGCAGGATGGAGACGAGGTAGGGGAGCAAGACCCGCCGCCCCAGGCTGCGTCCGCCAATCACCAGTGCCAGCACCCCTTTCACCAGGGAGTTGACCAGCCCGGCGAGCAGTATGCCCCTGGCGGCTACCTCCAGGGCCAGCTCCTTCTGGGCGAGCTGGGAGAGGGAGAGGGTGATGGCGTCCACGTCCGTGATGCCGGAGACCAGCGACAGCAGATAGACCCCGGAGTTGCCCACCTTGCTTTGCAGCAGGGTGGCCATGAAGCCGATGAGGGCGAGCAGCAGACCGAACTTGATGGCGGTGGCGAGATCCAGCGGGTTGCGGGTTTCGGGCTGTACCGGGCCGTCCGGCATCTCTTCCCGCTGGCGCCAGAACCAGAAGGCAAAGCCGTAGACGATGGCTGCCAGCAGCAGCAGAGGGGCGGCCAGACGCAGCGCCAGCTCTCCGTGGATGATCAGCACCAGTGCCAGCAGCCTGAGCCACATGGTGGCTCCCGCCAGCAGAATGCCGGTGGCCAGCAGCCGCTCCAGCCCTCCCTGCTCCTTGTTGAGGCGGGCAAATTGCAGGGTGAGGGCGGTGGAGGAGGCGAGCCCCGCCAGCATGCTGGTGAGCACCAGCCCGGAGCGGGTGCCGAGCAGGCGCACCGCGAAGTGACCACAGAACGAGATGCCGGCGATCACCACCACCATGAGCCAGATCTTGAAGGGATTGAAGGCATTGAGGGGACCCATCTCGGTATCGGGGAGCACCGGCAGCAGCACCAGAGAGATGAGCAGAAAACGCAAGGTGGCGTGAAACTCCATTTCGCTCAAGAACAGCATCCCCTGCTGGATCTTGCCCTTGAGCCCCATCAGGAGGGCCGCCAGCACGGCGCAGGCCACTGCCTCGCTCGGGCTCTGCAGCACCGACATCAGCCCCAGCAGATAGGTGAGCACCATGGCCACCGAGCTGGTGAGACCGAACTCCCCCTGCCAGCGCTGGGCCAGCCAGACCGAGAGGCCGCACCCCGTCACTACGCTCAGCAGACCGAGCAGGGCCAGCCAGGGCCCCAGGGTGGGCAACAGCAGGGCGCAGACCCCGCCGAGCAGACCGATGAGGCCATAGGTGCGCATCCCGGCGATGCGCTGGTTGTCTCCGAGCTGGCGCACCTGCCAGCCCCGCTCCAGCCCGATGATGAGCCCGATGGCCAGGGACACCAGGGCGCCGTAGACGGGCTCGGCCTCTATCCACATGGGTTTCTCCTCCCGCTGCCGTTTCAGTGAGGATGGCACAGGGCATCCCGGGGCAGGGGGAGCTGGCTCACAGAGCGGGTGTCCCGCCTGCCGGGGTCTTGCAAACAAAAAAAGGCGCCACCTGGAGGGGGCGCCTGGAAAGGTCAAACCTTGCGGTTTGCAGACCAACGGAACCAAAGATCACACACTTCACACTCAGCACTGCTGTGGGGGCAGGGCTCAACCCTGCCACTTGCCTCCTTCCACTATCACGTCGTTGGGATCGGTATCGGCGCTCAGCTTGTCGCGCACATACTGGTCGTAGAGTTTGAGCAGGTACTTCTCTTCCCCCAACTTGGCGAGACGGTCGTTGACCCAGTCACGCAGCTCGATATTGCCCTTCTTCACCGCCGGCGCGATGGGGTCTTCCGAGCCCAGCTTCTCGGGCAGCACCCGATAGCCCGGGTTCTCCTTGGCCCAGCTGAACAAGACCAGGTTGTCCTGGGCGTAGGCGTCGCCGCGGCCCTGGGCCAGGGCCTGCAGGGATTCGGTGTTCTTCTCGAACTTGAGCACCTTCCACTCCGGGTGGTTGCGGGTCAGCCAGATGTCGGCCGTGGTGCCGGTGGTGACGATAAGCCGCTTGCCGGCCAGATCGTCGAGCTTCTTGGCGTCGCTGCCTTCCGACACCAGCACCTGCACCGCGACCTTGAGGTTCGGGTTGGTGAAGTCCACCACCTGCCGCCGCTCCGGGGTCACAGTCATGTTGGCGAGGATGAGATCCACCTTGTCGCTCTGCAGGAAGGGGATGCGGCTGGCGGGCTCCACCGCCACGAACTCGACCTTGTTCTCGTCCCCCAGCAGATCCTTGGCGAAGCGGCGGCCGAGATCGGTGTCAAAGCCGACGTAGTTTCCTTTCTCGTCCACATAGCCAAACGGCGGCTTGTCGGTGAAGACGCCGACGATGAGCTTGTCACGGGCCTTGATCTTGGCGAGGGAACCGTCTTCTGCCTGGGCGGCGCCGCTGGCGAGGCCCAGGCCGATGAGGGCGCTAAACAGGACCGAGGTAATTATCTTCATGCTGACTCCTTTCGTTTGCTGACAGTTGTATAAGAAAACTTGGCGAGGAACTGGCGGGCACGCTGGCTGCGCGGGCTCTCGAAAAACTGATGGGGCGCGGCCTGCTCCAGGATGTGGCCGCCGTCCATGAAGACGATGCGATCCGCCACCGCCTGGGCGAACGCCAGCTCGTGGGTGACGATGAGCAGGGTCATGCCGCTGCCGGCGAGATCGCGGATCACCTCCAGCACCTCCTGCACCATCTCAGGATCCAGCGCAGCGGTCACCTCGTCAAACAGCATCACCTGCGGGTTCATGCACAGGGCCCGCACGATGGCGATGCGCTGCTGCTGGCCACCGGAGAGCTGGCGCGGATAGTCGTGGCGCCGCTCCCACAGGCCGATGCGGGTCAGCAGCTGCTCCGCCTGCAGCAGGGCCTCGGCCCGCTCCCGCTTCTGCACCTGCACAGGGCCGAGCAGCACGTTCTCCAGCACCGTCAGGTTGGGGAAGAGGTGATAGCTCTGGAACACCATGCCGATGCGCTGGCGTACCCGCTGCCAGTCGGTGCTGGCATCCAGCAACTCTCCGTCGAAGCGAATGTCGCCCCCCTGAATGGGTTCGAGCCCGTTGAGGGTGCGCAGCAAGGTGCTTTTGCCGCAGCCGCTCGGCCCCAGGATGACGATCACTTCCCCGGCGTTCACCGTGAGGCTGACCTCGTCCAGTACCCGGTGTTGGCCGAATTGTTTGCTGACAGCATTGAGCTCAAGCAGAGGTGTCATACCGCATTACCCCATTGTTGCTCCAGCCGGCGCGAGGCGAGCGAGAGCGGATAGCAGACCAGAAAGAAAAACAGGAACAGCAGACTGTAGATGAGCAGCGAGCCATAGGTGCGCTCGATGATCTGCTGGCCCACCTTGATCACCTCCACCACCCCGATCAGCACCGCCAGCGAGCTGGTCTTGATGATGCGGGTGTAGATGTTGATGGTCGGCGGCGTCAGCCGTTGCAGCGCCTGGGGCAGCAACACGTGGCGATAGAGCTGCCAGCGGGAGAGCCCGAGCGCCAGGCCAGCCTCCTGCTGGCCGCGGGCGAGGGACTTGAGACCGCCGCGCACCACCTCTCCCACCTCGCTGGCGCCCCACAGGGTCAGCACCAGCACGGCGCACCAGAAGGCCGGGATATCCAGGCCAAAGAAGATCGGCAGCCCGAAGAAGAAGAGGTAGAGCCAGACCAGCACGGGCACCACCCGAAACAGCTCCAGATAGACTCGCAACACTACCCGCGTCAGCCTTCCCCCTTGCTGGGCCAGCACGCCGTAACCGACCCCGCCCAGGGTGGCGAACAGGATGGCGAGCAGGGAGATGGCGAGGGTCTGGCCCGCGCCCACCGCCAGCAGCGGTAGCGCCTGCGTCAGCTGCTCAGTGACCGGACTGGCCATAGCGAGCCCTCCTTCTTTGTGCATGGGTGGCGAGTGACGGCGGCAGCAGGACAATAGGTGCCTTCATCAGTTGCTCAATGACCGAACTGACCATGTTGCAGCCTCCTTTCAACGACGCGCAGGGCGAGCGACAGCGGCAGAAAGATCAGCACGCACATCAAGGTCAGTACCGCCAGCATCTCGTAGGTCTTGTAGTAGAGGGCGATGTAGTTCTTGGTGGTGTAGAGCAGTTCCGGCACCGCCACCGCCGAGGCCACCGTGGTCTCTTTCAAGAGGAAGATGAAATTGGCAAACAGCGCCGGCAGGCTGGCGAGCCAGGCCTGGGGCAGCTGCACGTGGCGTAGCAGTTGCCAGCGGGAGAGGCCGATGGCCCGCCCCGCCTCCAGTTGGCTGGGGGGGATTGCCTGAACGCCTGCCCGCAGCGCCTCGGTCAGGTAGCCGCCGCCGAGGAAGGTCATGGCGATCACCGCCGTGGCAAAGCCCGACAGCGACAGACCGAGCGCCGGCAGCCCGAAGTAGAGAAAGAACAGCTGGATCAAGAGCGGCGTGTTGCGGGCCAGCTCCACATAGGCGCGGATCACCCCGCTCAGCCAGGGCTTGTGCAGGCTCAGCAGGGTCACATTGAGCAGCGCCACGGCGAGCGAGGTGAGGATCACGATGGCGCCGAGCTGCAAGGTAACCCAGACCGATTGGCCGAACGCCGGCAGGGTGGAGAGAACAAAAGACCAGTCGAAGCTCATGCCGGGATCCTCCCGTCGCGGCGCAGCCGCTGGGGCACGACCGTGATGGCGTCCGGGTACTTGATGCCGGCGCCGGTGTTGAGCACCACCACCCGCTCGCCTCCCTGGATCCAGCCCGCTTCCCGCAGCTGGCGGGCGGCGGCGAAGGCGGCCGCCCCTTCCGGGCAGACGAAGCAGCCCTCCTGGGAGGCGAGTTGACGCAGCTCGCGCTGGATGGCGCCATCTTCCACCGCGACGGCGCAGCCCTCGGTGCGATAGAGGGCGTCCAGCACCAGAAAATCCCCCAGCGCCTTGGGCACGTTGATGCCGAACGCCAGGGTCTGGGAGTCGGGCCAGAAGCGCGATTCGCGCTCCCCCTGCTGCCAGGCCTGGACGATGGGGGCGCAGCCGCTCGCCTGCACCGCCACCAGGCGCGGCAGCGGCCCCTGCACCCAGCCCAGCTCCTGCAGTTCCCGCAGCGCCTTGTAGATGCCGATGAGACCGACGCCGCCGCCGGTGGGGTAGAGGATCACGTCCGGCAGGGTCCAGCCGAGCTGCTCGGCGATTTCAAACCCCATGGTCTTCTTGCCCTCGATGCGATAGGGCTCCTTGAGGGTGGAGGCATCGAACAGCCCCTGCTCGGCCACCGCCTCGGCCACTTGGCGACCGGCGTCGCTGATGAGGCCGTCCACCAGATAGAGGCGGGCACCGGCCAGGGCGCTCTCCAGTCTTGTGATGGCGGGGGCCGCCTGCGGCTGGACTATGGTGCTGAGCAAGCCGGCGCGGGCGCCGTAGAGTGCCCAGGCCGCACCGGCGTTGCCGTTGGTGGGCATGGCGAAGTGGGTGATGCCGAGCTCCCGGGCGCGGGAGACGCCGACCGCGGCGCCGCGGGCCTTGAAAGAACCGGTGGGGATGATGCTCTCATCCTTCATCCAGAGATCCGGAATGCCGATCTGTTTGCCGAAAGCGGGCAGGGGCAGCAGAGGGGTGAAGCCTTCCCCCAGGGTGATCACCTGGGCGGGGTCGCGCACCGGCAGCAGCTCGTGGTAGCGCCACAGGCTGGCGGGGCGCCCCAGCAGCGCGGCCGGGTGCCAGGCCTGTTTCAGGGCCTCGAGGTCGTAACTGGCCAGCAAGGGGGCACCGACCGGGCTCAACTGCTGGGGCTGATCGGCATCCACTATCTCGCCGGTCTTGCTGCAACGCAGATGTGATAGGTAGCTGTACGGCATGCTTTATCCTGAATGGCTCACGTTGGCTGGTGTCTTATTCCATCCTGTGACCCAAGGGCCGGATAACAAACAAAATAAAGCGGCAAACTTAAGCGAAAAAATTCATATGGCTCCCCCGTGTCGGCGGGCCATCCTCTGCCACCGGTCGGGGGGTTGGGCCATCCGGCGCGCTTTGTTAACCTGCCCGCTCACTCAAACCGCAGGGAGCCGCCTCGATGCGAGCCATTGTCAGCCTGCTGGCCCTGTCACTGCTCTGTGCGTGCAGCGGCCAGCCAACCAGAGAGGATGCCATGTCAGGGAATACGCGCCTTCACTACCCCGTCACCCGCCAGGGTGAGCAGGTGGATCACTATTTCGGCCAGGCCGTGGCCGACCCCTATCGCTGGCTGGAGGATGATCGCAGCCCCGAGACCGAAGCCTGGGTCAAGGCCCAGAACCGGGTGACTCAGGGTTACCTGGCGCAGATCCCGTATCGCGCCGCCATCAAGGAGAAGCTGGCCGCCTCCTGGAACTACGCCAAGGAGGGGGCGCCGTTTCGCGAGGGGCGCTACCACTACTTCTTCAAGAACGACGGCCTGCAGAACCAGAACGTGCTGTGGCGCCAGCTGGAGGGCAAGCCGGCCGAGGTGTTCCTCGATCCCAATACCCTCAGCCCCGACGGCACCACGGCGCTGGATCAGCTGAGCTTCTCCCGTGATGGCCGCATCCTGGCCTACTCCTTGTCGCTGGCGGGCAGTGACTGGCGCGAGATCCACCTGATGGACGTGGAGAGCAAGCAGCCGCTGGAGGCGCCCCTCAAGGACGTGAAGTTCAGCGGCATCAGCTGGCTCGGCAACGATGGCTTCTTCTACTCGAGCTACGACAAGCCGGATGGCAGCGAGCTGTCGGCCAAGACCGATCAGCACAAGGTCTATTTCCACCGGCTCGGCACGGCGCAGGAGGATGACCGGCTGGTGTTCGGCGCCATCCCGGCCCAGCACCACCGCTACGTGGGGGCGACCGTCACCGAAGATGACCGCTTCCTGCTCATCTCGGCGGCGAACTCCACCTCCGGCAACCGCCTCTATGTGAAGGATCTGGGCCAGGAGAACGCGCCGCTGCTAACGGTGCAGGGGGATCTGGAGGCGGACGTGAGCCTGGTGGACAACCAGGGCAGCAGCCTTTACCTGCTGACCAACCGGGACGCCCCCAACGGCCGGCTGGTGACGGTGGATGCCGCCAACCCGGGCCCGGCCCACTGGCGGGATCTCATCCCCGAGCGTCAGCAGGTGCTGACGGTGCACAGCGGCAGCGGCTATCTGTTCGCCGAGTACATGGTGGATGCCACCGCCCGGGTCGAGCAGTTCGACTACGAAGGCAAGCGGGTGCGCGAGGTGGCGCTGCCCGGCCTTGGCAGCGTCAGCGGCTTCAACGGCAAGCACGATGATCCCGCCCTCTACTTCGGCTTCGAGCACTATGCCCAGCCGCCGACTCTCTACCGGTTCGAGCCCAAGAGCGGCGCCATCAGCCTCTATCGCGCCTCGGCGGCGCCGTTCAAGCCGGAGGATTACGTTTCCGAGCAGCGCTTCTACCAGAGCAAGGACGGCACCCGGGTACCGCTCATCATCAGCTACCGCAAGGGCCTCAAGCTTGATGGCAGCAACCCGACCATCCTCTACGGCTACGGCGGTTTCGACGTGAGCCTGACCCCGAGCTTCAGCGTATCGGTGGCCAACTGGCTGGATCTGGGGGGCGTCTATGCGGTGGCGAACCTGCGCGGGGGCGGCGAGTACGGCCAGGCCTGGCACCTGGCGGGCACCCAGCAGAACAAGCAGAACGTGTTCGACGATTTCATCGCGGCGGCCGAGTACCTCAAGGCCGAGGGCTACACCCGCACCGATCGGCTGGCGATCCGAGGTGGCTCCAACGGCGGTCTGCTGGTGGGGGCGGTCATGACCCAGCGGCCGGATCTGATGCGGGTCGCCCTGCCGGCGGTGGGGGTGCTCGACATGCTGCGCTACCACACCTTCACCGCCGGGGCGGGCTGGGCTTATGACTACGGCACCAGCGCCGACAGCGAGGCGATGTTCGACTACCTGAAGGGCTACTCGCCTCTGCACAACGTCCGACCCGGGGTCAGCTACCCCTCGACCCTGGTGACCACGGCGGATCACGACGATCGGGTGGTGCCGGCCCACTCCTTCAAGTTTGCCGCCACCCTGCAGGCCGACAATGCCGGCCCCCATCCCCAGCTCATCCGCATCGAGACCAATGCTGGGCACGGGGCGGGCACGCCGGTGGCCAAACTTATCGAGCAGAGTGCGGACATCTATGCCTTCACCCTGTACGAGATGGGCTACAGGGAGCTGCCGCGTCAGCCTTGATCCGGGCGAGACGGGCGCCAGCCATCCACTATCATCAGGGCCCTGCGGGGCCCTTTTTATTGCCGCGTGTTTGAACGTGGGCCTGCGACCATCCCTGTCTCGCCGCTGGCCCGTTTTGGCAGACGGGCCCCATCTGTCATCCCCCCGGTGGTATAGTCAGCCACAAGATCCGCATTCAAGGAGTCCATCGTGAAGAAGATCATCTACATCCTGCTGGGGTTGGCGCTGGCGGCCGTGGTGGCCATCGCCGCCCTGGTGTCCCTCATCGATCCCAACCAGTTCAAGCCCCAGCTGGTGGAACAGGTGCGCAAGAGCACCGGCCGCGAGCTGGTGATACAAGGGGATATCGGCTGGCGTTTCTGGCCAAGCCTGGGCCTCTCCCTCGAGCAGGTGGCGCTGCGCAACCCCGCCGGCTTTGCCGAGCCCGATCTGGTGCGCTTCGAGCAGGGTGAGGCCTCGTTAGGCTTGCTGCCGCTGCTCTCCCACCGGCTGGAGATCGGCAAGGTGACCCTGAGCGGCGCCCATCTCTTTATCCAGACCAAGGCTGACGGCAGCTCCAACCTGAGGGATCTGCTCAAGGCCTCCGCCGAGCCCAAGGGGGAGGCGACAACCTCCGAGCCTGCCGCAACGACGCCACCAGCCGCCAGTGACAAGCAGCCCTGGCAGATCAGCCTGCAAGGAGTGGAGCTGCAACAGGCCAGCGCCCTGCTGCAGGACGATCGCAACGGCACCGTCTCTCGTCTCGAACAGCTGGACCTGAACCTGGGCCAGCTGGCGGTCGATCAATGGGTACCGGTGACCCTGGCCGCCAAGGGGGCCCAGGGTGAGCTGGCGTTTGATCTCAAGGGGTCGGCCCAGCTCAAGCTGGTGCCCGATGCCAGCCGCAGCGAGCTGAAAGATGTCGCACTGGCGGGGAGCCTGAGCGAACCGACCCAGCGGCTGGATGCCTTCTCCCTCAAGGCCGACCGGTTGGCGCTGGGGCAGTGGAGCAGCCTCACCCTCAGTCTGCAAGGGGCACAGGGGGCAGCGGACAAGCCGACCCTGGCCGGTACGCTGGAGGGGACCCTCAAGGCGCGCCTCGATGAAAACCGGCAACTGCTGGAGATATCGGATGCCGTGCTGGCCGCCAAGCTGAGCGGCGATGTCCTGCCGCGCCCGCAGATGCAGGTGAAGTTGGCGGGCTTTGCCCGCGCCGAGCTGGACAAGCAGGTCGTCACCCTCAGCAACCTGGTGATGGGGGTGGATGATGCTCTGCTGAGCGGCAACGGCAGCGTGCAGTTGGGCGCCGTGCCCAGGGTAGGGTTTGACCTCAAGGGAGAGAAGCTGGATCTCGACGGTTGGCTCGGTCAACCGGCCAAGGCTGCACCTGTGGCCGCCACCTCGGGCGCCGCAGCTCCGGCCGGAGCACCGGCACAGACCGCTGCGCCCGCCGCCCAGGCGCTCTCCACGGTAGAGCCTGATCTGACCGCCCTCAAGTCGGTGGGCCTGGCTGGCCGCCTGCAACTGGGCAGCCTGCGCCTCAAGGGGCTGGATCTGAGCGCCGTGGATCTGCAACTGGCCCTAGCCGGTGGTCAGCTCACCCTCAAGCAGTTCAGTGCCGGGGTGGCCGGTGGCCAGGTGACCGCCAGCGGCGTGCTCGATGCCCGTCAGCAACCCGCCCGCTATCAGGTGCATAAGCGGGTGCAGGGAGTCGATGTGCGGCCCCTGCTGCAGACCCTGGCCCAGACAGACCTGCTGGAAGGCAAGGGGGATCTGGAGGTCGAGGCGCAGGGCTCAGGCCTCTCCGAGCAGGCGCTGCGCAGCCGGATGCAGGGCAAGGTGAACCTCAAGTTGAGCGATGGCGCCCTGCACGGCATCAACCTGGCGGAGATGATCCGCGAGGCGCGGGCCACCCTGACCGGCAAGGGGGCGGATCAGGTGAAGGAGGTGCGCAAGACCGACTTCAGCGCCCTCACCGCCAGCTTCCAGATTGCCAACGGGATTGCCAGGAGCGATGACATCCAGCTCTTTGCCCCCGCCCTGCGGGTGAAGGGGCAGGGCCAGACCGCCCTGGTGCCGGAGACCCTCGACTTCCTGTTCCTCACCTCCGTGGTGGAGAGCAGCAAGGGGCAGGGGGGCAAGACGGTGGACGAGCTCAAGGACATCACCATACCGGTGCGCATCGGCGGCCACTGGCAGGCGCCGAGCTACAAGCTCGACGTGAAGGAGCTGCTCAGCAACAACAAGGTGCTGGAGGAGAAGGCCCGCAAGGAGGCCGAGCGCGGTCTCAAGAAGCTGCTGGGTGACAAGGCCGACAACGAAGGGGTGAAGGGGGTGGCGGACCAGCTGCTCAAGGGCCTGTTCAAATAGCCAGCCTCCCGTTGTTGTCATCAAGAGCCCGCCCCGTGCGGGCTCTTTGCTGTGGTGCCGGGCGTTACGGGACGAGGTGTGGTCGGCAACATGAGGTACTATGCGAAATAGTCTTCGAAACCGGGAATCAGGAGGGTTCATGAACAAACGGGTGCTGATCACCGGCGGCGGCAGAGGTATCGGGGCCGCGACAGCCCGCTATCTGGCGGCGCAGGGTTACCATCTCTGTCTCAACTATCGTCAGGACAGGGCGTCCGCCGAGGCGGTGGTGGCCGAGATCCTGGCCACCCATCCGGTCGAGTGCATTGCGGTGCAGGCCGATGTCAGCGTGGAGGCCGAGGTGGTGCGCCTGTTCAAGGAGATGGACGCGCGGCTCGGCCCCGTTACCCACCTGGTGAACAACGCCGGCAGGTTGCAGCCCCAGATGCGGGTGCTGGAGATGAGCGCAGAGCGCATCAACCAGACCCTGACCACCAATGTCACCAGCTGCTTTCTCTGCTGCCGCGAGGCGGTGCGCCGCATGACGGCGGGGGGCGCCATCGTCAACGTCTCTTCCGCCGCCGCGCGCCTGGGCTCCCCCGGGGAGTACGTGGATTATGCCGCCGCCAAGGGGGCCGTCGACGTGCTGACCAGAGGCTTGTCGCTGGAGCTGGCGGCTCAGGGGATCCGGGTCAACGGGGTGCGTCCGGGTTTCATCTACACCGACATGCATGCCGACGGCGGCGAGTCCGGCCGGGTGGACAGGATCAAGGGGGCCATTCCGCTGCAACGGGGCGGTCAGCCGGCCGAAGTGGCCACCGCCATCGCCTGGCTGCTGTCGGACGAGGCCTCCTATGCCACCGGCACCTTTATCGATGTGGCAGGCGGGCGCTAGGTCATCTTCAACAAGCCTTTCGTCAACGAGAAGGGGCGCCATGGCGCCCCTTCTGCTTATTCTCCCAGCAGCTGTTGCCAGACCGCCAGCACATGGCCACGCTCTCGCGGCAACTGATCGTCCCCCACCTTGCGGGAGATCTCCGAGAGGTTGAGGCGATGGCCGAGGTTGCGGATCTCCAGATAGGCCTGCTTGAGCCCCTCTGCCTGCTCCAGTGTGAGTACCCCCGCCATCACGCACTCATCGAAGATGCGCACATTGTCTGACCAGCGGGTGAGGGCGTCCGGCTCACCGCAGGCGTGGGCCAGCACCAGGTACTGGGCGATGAACTCGATGTCCACCATGCCGCCGGGGGACTGCTTGAGATCGAACTCTCCCTCTCCCGCCTTGAGCAGGTGATCCCGCATCTTCTGGCGCATCTCCCGCACTTCGCGGGCCAGGGTGGGCAGATCCCGCTCCTTGGCCAGCACGTCGCGGCGGATGCGGGCAAATTCGGCGACCACGGCATCATCGCCATAGATGGGACGGGCTCGCACCAGGGCCTGATGCTCCCAAGTCCAGGCTTCCTGCTGCTGGTACTGCTCATAGGCCGACAGCGATGAGACCAGCAGGCCTGAGTCGCCGGAGGGGCGCAGCCGCATGTCGATCTCGTAGAGGATGCCGGACGGAGTGCGGGTGCTGAACAGGTGCAGGATCCGCTGGGCGAGGCGCAGGTAGAACTGGCGGCTGTCGATGGGCTTGCGCCCGTCGGTGTAGCTGTTGGGGTCGCCGCCGTGCAGGAACACCAGATCCAGATCCGAGCCGTAGCCCAGCTCGATGCCACCCAGCTTGCCGTAGGCCACCACCGCAAAGCCGCGCTCACCGCTCACCGCCACCTCGGGCGGCACCCCGTAGCGTTCGCTCATCTGGGCCCACGCCTGATTGACCACCTCCTCGGTGATCGCCTCCGCCAGCCAGGTGAGGTGGTCGCTCACCTTCATCAGCGGCAGGGCACCAGCGATGTCGGCGGCGACGATGCGCAGCAGCTGCACCTGCTTGAACTGGCGCAGCGCCTCCATCTGTTGTTCCACGTCCTCCTCGGGGATGCGCAGCAGGAACTGGCGCAGCTGGGGCTTGTACTGATCCAGCGGGGTGGGGTGGTAGAGGTGCTGGGGATCCAGCAGCTCGTCCAGCAGGATGGGGTAGCGGGCCAGCTGCTCGCTCACCAGGTTGCTCTCGTCACACAGGCGTACCAGCTGGCGCAGGGCGGCGGGGTTTTCCGCCAGCAGTTGCAGATAGGCGCTGCGGGTGAAGATGCGAGTCAGCAGGGTGCAGACCCGCTCGAACAGGCGGGCAGGCTCGCGGCTCGCCACCACCAGGCGCAGCAGCTCCGGCATCAGCCAGTCCAGGGCGATGCGCCCCTGGGGCCCCACCTGACGGCGCTTGTACTCCTCCTTGAAACGCAGCAGGGCGGCGCAGAGGGGGGCGGGCTCCACCACTCCCTGCGTGGTCAGCAGTTTTTCCAGCTCGGCGGCATCAAGCTCGGTGCGCCAGAGATCGAGCCAGAGCTGTTCCAGGTGGGCGGGGGCCTCCTTCTCTTCTCCCACCACGGCGACGAACTCCTGATGGACGGCGGCCATCTCCTCATCGAGGTGGGCCATGAAGGCGTCCCAGTCGGTAAAGCCGAGGGTGGCGATGAGCCGTTGGCGATCCCGATCCTCGGTGGGCAGGGTCTGGGTCTGCTGATCGCCGATCTCCTGCAAGATGTTTTCCACCCGGCGCAGGAAGCGATAGGCGGTGAGCAGGCGTTCGCACTGGCTCCCCTCCAGGGCACCCCCCTGGGCGATGGCGGCCAGCGCCTCGGGCAGGTGGCGTACCCGCAGGGCGGGCTCGCGCCCGCCACGGATGAGTTGCAGCGCCTGGGCGATGAACTCCACCTCGCGAATGCCCCCGGCCCCCAGCTTGATGTTGCCCTCCAGTCCCTTGCGGCGCACCTCGGCGGCGATCATCGCTTTCATCTGGCGCAGGCCGTCGATGACGCCGAAGTCGATATAGCGGCGGAACACGAAGGGGCGCAACAGTTCGGTCAGGGCCATGGCGTGTTCGCACTGGGGGCCCAGCACCCGCGCCTTGACCATGGCGTAGCGTTCCCAGTTGCGGCCGTGATGCTGGTAGTAGTCCTCCATGGCGGCGAAGGAGATGGCGAGCGGCCCCGCATCGCCAAAGGGGCGCAGCCGCATGTCGACCCGGAACACCTGACCATCCTGGGTGGGCTGGTGGAGGGCGTTGATGAGACGCTGCCCCAGCTTGATGAAGAACTGCTGGTTGGCGAGCTCCCGCCGACCGCCAACGGTGTAGCCGTTCTCGGGGAAGGTGAAGATAAGGTCGATGTCCGAGGAGAAGTTGAGCTCGCCGCCGCCGAGCTTGCCCATCCCGAGGATGAGCAGCGGCTGGGGGTTACCATCGCCGTCCATGGGGGTGCCCAGCTCGCTGCACTGTTTGGCGTAGAGCCAGTCGCGGGCTCCACAGATGAGGGCATCCGCCAGCTTGGTGAGATGGATGAAGCTCTCTTCGACCTCGGACTCCCCGAGCAGCTCGCGCCAGGCGATCACCAGCATGCGGCTGCGGCGGAACTGGCGCAGGATGCGCTTGAGCGCCTCCTCGTCCGCGACCTCGGCGAGCAGGGCTGCGAGTTCAGGTTCATAGGCGGGCCAGCGCTCGGCCCGGGTCAGTGCGTCCGATGCCAGGGTCTCGGCCAGCAGCCCCGGCTGCTTGATGAGGGAGTCGGCGACAAAGTCGGAGAGGCCGAGCAGGGTCAGCAGGGTCTGGCGGGTGGGCTCGGGCAGTGCGTCATACTGGGGCGCCAGGGCGAGCAGCCGCTGCCAGTGGCGCATGGCCTGCTCCTGCAACAAGGGAGAGAAGGCGGAGAAAGAGGGAGAGTGCTGGGCCACGGTTGCCATCCTTGTGGTTGACGAGTCTGCAGGGAGAGTGAAATGCCGGCTGCCAATCTAGCACTCCCGGGCGCTGGCGTCACAGCGCCGCTGCCCGGAAGGTGATCCGGCGACGGATCTGGCGATCGGCCGGGCTCAGGGGCGCCGGTAGATCTCGGGGTCGTAGATTTCCATCAGGCTGCCGGGGCTTCTCGGCGGCACAAAACCGAAACCGGCGTAGAGGCCGTGGGCATCGGAGGTGGCGAGGGAGAGACGGCGCAGCCCTTGCAGCTCCGGGTGGGCGAGGATGGCGGCCACCAGGGCCTTGCTGTGACCGCGCCCGCGATGTTCGGGCAGCACGAAGACGTCGGCGAGATAACCGAAGGTGGCCTTGTCGGTGATGACCCGGGCGAAGGCGACTTGCTGGCCGTCGAGATAGGCTCCGAAGCACAGGGAGTGGTTGATGGCCCGCTGCAGGGTAGCGAGGGGAATGCCGAGGCACCAGTAGGCCTCTTCACTGAGGAAACGGTGAATGAGCGGGACGTCGAGGCGCCCCTTGTCGTCGCTTATCTCAAGCGCAGGTTCTGTGGTCTGCATCCTGGCTCCTTGCCGTGATGAAAAAAGAAAGGCCCCTAAGGGGGCCTTCCAGTGTACTCAAATCACGACCTCAGGCCAGCCTGAAGGTTTGACGATGGGCGCCAGCATCAGGCCAGCATCAGGCTAGCTTGAAGGCCTGGATATGGCTGTCCAGCGTCTGGCTGTGGTGTTCCACCAGTTCGGAGGCATCTTTCAGCTCCCGCAGCACCACGACGGAGCCTTCCACCACCTGTTTGACCTGCTCCAGGTTGGCATTCATCTCCTCGGCGACCGAGCTCTGCTGCTCGGAGGCGGCGGCGATCTGGCGGTTCATGTCGGCCACTCCTTGCACCCGTTGCACTATGGTGTCGAGCTGGGTGCCTGCCTGGGTCACCTGCTCCACCCCCTTGTCCGCCTGCTGCACGCTCTCGGCCATCAGGCCGACGGCCTGGCGGGCGTTGCCCTGAAGCTGCTCGATCATCTTCTGGATCTCGACGGTGGCCGCCTGGGCACGGTTCGCGAGTTCGCGCACCTCGGAGGCGACCACGGCAAAACCGCGACCCGCCTCACCGGCGCGGGCGGCCTCGATGGCGGCGTTCAGGGCCAGCAGGTTGGTCTGCTCGGAGATGCTGCGGATGGTGTCCACCACGGAACCAATGCGATCGACCCCGTGCTCCACTTCGTTGACCACGGTGGAGGAGCGCTGGATGTTGCCGGAGAGAGTGTCGATGGTGTTGACGGTAGCCGCCACGCAGCGGCTGCCCTCCTCGGCCAGCTGGCTGGTTTCGGCGGTGGCGTGGGACGCCTGCTCCGCGTGGTTGGCCACTTCTCGAATGGCACCTACCATCTGGCTCATGGCGCTGGCAAGCTGCTCAATCTGGGTGAACTCCTCGTTGATGGCCTCGTTCGCCTCATCCATGCAGAGAGTCACCTGGGAGGCGATCTCGTTGAGCTCCTTGCAGGCGGCACGCTGGGTCCCGAACACCTCCTTGAGGTTCTCCTGGGAGTGGGCCACCGCCTTGGCGATGTCGCCGAACTCGTCCCGGGACTTGAGCAGCACGCTGTGGCTGAGATCCTTGTTGGCGAAACGCTCCAGCAGCCCCACCAGGTAGTGGACCTGCTTGACCATGAGGCGGGAGCCGGTGAGCAGCAGCACCACGAAGACGACCCCCATGAGCGCCGTCTCCACCAGCCCGGTCCAGAGCAGGCGATCGGCGATGGTGTTGGCCATGGCGGCATCAATGCCCTCGCTGAGCAGGGTCGCTTCCAGGTTGCTGGCATCGAACCAGAGTTTGGCCAGCAGCAGCAGGGTGCTGAACACCATGAGCAGCACCACCTTGGGCACCAGTCGGATGTTGCTCATGCGCCTCTCCAGCGGGTTCAACTGCATAATTTTTCTCCTTTCAACGTCCATTATTCCTTTGCCGTCATAGCCATCGGCATTATCTTCCTTTTTATTAATTTGCACCGTGCTTAAAGTTGGAAAATGTATGCGACATCACTTAACTCATTTGCGTACCATGGATCTGCTGATGGGGTTTCTCTCCGTGATTTCGGTTTGCCTGGTGGCTGCTCGCTGGCTGGGGCACGGTGAACTGAGCCCCCAGACTTTGCAGCTCTTTTATGATGTCGACAGCCTGATCTGCTACTTCTTCCTCGCTCACTTCGCCTATGGCTGGGCGCGCGCCTCCGACAGGATGGCCTTCTTCAAGAGCAACTGGTTCTATCTGCCCGGCAGCCTGCCCATGGTGGAACAACTGCGTTGGGCGCGGCTCATCCAGCTGTGGCGGGTTTACCAGTTGCTCCGGGACAGACCGGATCTGCTGGCCATGTTCCGTCGTGAACGCAACGAAACCACCCTCTCCGGCATTCTCTTCCTCTTCTTTCTGTTGCTGGGGGTCGGCTCCGGCGTCATGTACTGGCTGGAAACGGGGCAACCCGGCAGCCAGATCCAGACTCCTTACGATGCCTTCTGGTGGACGCTGGTGACCCTCTCTACCGTGGGATACGGGGATCTGGTGCCCAAGACGGAGGAGGGGCGCTTCGTCGCCAGCCTGCTGATCCTCTTTGGTGTGGGGTTGTTTGGCGCCCTCAGCGGCTTCATGGCCAGCCTGTTCGTCCATCCCGGCAAGACCAACGACGACACCGCTGTGTGGCGACGCCAACAGAGCGAGCAGCAGGCGCAACTGCTCAAAGAGCTCAAGGCCCTGCGCGCCGAGGTGCAGGCGCTGAAACAGAAGTAGGTGCGACGTCTGGAATGGTCGCGTGGCAAACCGGCGGCGCTGCGAGACAGCTCTCACTCGGGGAGATGGCGCTTTTCTTTGCTTGTCCTTTGACCCGCAGGCGGCTTAACATTCGGCCTGCAACCTAATCCAACGAAGAGAATCGATCGACCATGCGCGCCCTTCTCGGGATCCTGATCTGCTTGTGTGCCCAACAGGCACTGGCCGATACCCGCTATGTTTCAGACAACATCTTTACCTATATCCACAACGGTCCGGGTACCCAGTACCGGATCCTCGGCAGCGTCAAGGCCGGTGAGCCGCTGGAGGTCAAGGCGGTGAACCAGGAGGCCGGATTCACCCAGGTGGTGGACGGTCGTGGCCGCGAGGGCTGGATCAAGAACAGCGAGCTGCAGGGGGAGATCAGCCTGCGTGAACGCCTTCCCCAGGTTCAGAAAGAGCTGGACGAAGCCAAGGCCCGTCTGCTGAACCTCAATGGCGACAACGAGAAACGCTTCGCCGAGAAGGATGGCAAGATCGCCGAGCAGAGCAAGGAGATCGCCAGCCTCAAAGCCCGTCTGGACAGCCAGAGCGCCGAGATGAGCAGCCTCAAGGAACAGAACGACGCCCTGACCCAGAGCTATGACAACCGTGAGCACGACATGCAGATGGACTGGTTCATCCGCGGTGGTGCCATGGTGGGGGGCGGCATCCTGCTCGGGATCCTCCTGCCCATGCTCCCGCGCCGTCGCAAGAGCAGCGAGCGCTGGATGAACTGATCGCCCGGGCGGTCAACAGAATGAAAGGTCGCCAGAGGCGGCCTTTTTTCATGGTGTGTCTGGCGAGAAGAGGGCCATGTCGGGGGTCGCCATCGGCCCTTCCCGCTCGTAAGATGAGGCAACCGATCCTGTGCCGCGCGCATTCTCAACAAGAGCCTTCATCATATGTCATCAACTGAACAGGCCTTCTGGTTCGTGCTGGGGGGCGATCACCTCGTCCTGCTGGATGAACAGGGGCGCATTCCACAAGGGCCCCGCGCCGTTTTGCCCACCCATCTGCACACCGCCCCTTTCGAGCGCTTCGACGAGTGGGACGGCCTGCCTTGCCATCTGCTGGATCTGGGGGGCGAGGCGGAGACCGGGGCCATGGCCCCGCTGCGCCAGCTCATGGTGGCGGGGGACGAAGAGGGCTTTCGCCTCGCAGGGCGGGCCTGGCAGCTTGCCACTTTTCGCCGTACCCATCGTTTCTGCGGTGAGTGCGGCGCCCCCATGACCCCGAGGGAAGGGGAGTGGGCCCAGGGGTGTCATCACGGCCATGTCGTCTATCCGCGCATCTCCCCCTGCATCATCGTCGCGGTGCGCAAGGGGCCGGCCATCTTGCTGGCAGCCCACCGCCGTCACTATCAGGCGGATGATCCCATGTATACCGTGCTGGCCGGCTTCGTGGAGGCAGGGGAGAATCTGGAGCAGTGCGTGGCGCGGGAGGTGTTCGAGGAGAGCGGCATCCGGGTGCGCAATGTGCGTTACGTGGCGAGCCAGCCCTGGCCCTTCCCCCACAGCCTGATGATGGGCTTCACCGCCGACTACGAGAGCGGCGAGATCCGGGTGCAGGATGACGAACTGGTGGCGGCAGGCTTCTTTGAGGCTGACCGGCTGCCGCGCTTGCCCCCTCATGGCACCATAGCGCGCCGGCTCATCGAACAGTGCCTCGCCGAGGCGCGTTGAGGGAAAACGGGGGCGCTTGTATGCGCCCCCTCACATCTTTGCACTCCTGCGGCGATGTGCGGCGTCAGGGTCGCCCTCAGCCTTGCACAAAGTGGTATCATGTCCGCCATTTTATGCGTGACATGACTCAGGAACTGGGATGAAAGAGCTGAAAAACGATCGATACCTGCGTGCCCTGCTGCGCCAGGAAGTGGACATGACCCCGGTATGGATGATGCGTCAGGCTGGCCGTTATCTGCCGGAATACAAGGCGACCCGCGCCGTTGCGGGGGATTTCATGTCCCTGTGTCGCAACGCCGAGCTGGCCTGTGAAGTCACCTTGCAGCCCCTGCGCCGCTATCCACTCGATGCCGCCATCCTCTTCTCCGACATCCTGACCGTGCCCGATGCCATGGGGCTGGGCCTCTACTTCGAACAGGGGGAAGGCCCGCGCTTCGAGCGCCCGATCACCTCCATGGCCGACGTGAAGGCCCTGCCCATCCCGGATCCGGAAGACGAGCTCGGCTACGTGATGAATGCGGTGCGCACCATCCGCCGCGAGCTCAAGGGCGACGTGCCGCTCATCGGCTTCTCCGGCAGCCCCTGGACCCTAGCCACCTACATGGTGGAGGGGGGCAGCTCCAAGGCGTTCACCAAGATCAAGAAGATGATGTATGCAGAGCCGCAGACCCTGCATCTGCTGCTCGACAAGCTGGCCGACAGCGTGATTGCCTACCTCAACGCCCAGATCAGGGCGGGTGCGCAGGCGGTCATGGTATTCGACACCTGGGGCGGCGTGCTCACCCCGCGGGATTACCGCGACTTCTCCCTGCAGTACATGCACAAGATCGTCGATGGCCTGATCCGTGAACATGAGGGCCGCCGTGTGCCGGTCACCCTGTTCACCAAGAACGGCGGCCAGTGGCTGGAGCAGATCGCCGCCACCGGCTGTGATGCCCTGGGGCTGGACTGGACCACCGACATTGCGGACGCCAAACGCCGGGTCGGCGACAAGGTGGCGCTGCAAGGCAACATGGACCCCTCCATGCTCTACGCCACCCCGGAGCGGATCCGCGAAGAGGTCGCCACCATTCTGGCCGGTTTCGGTCATGGCAACGGTCATGTCTTCAACCTGGGCCACGGCATCCATCAGGATGTGGACCCGGAACATGCCGGCGTGTTCGTCAACGCGGTGCATGAACTCTCCGCCCGGTACCACGGTCGCTGAGGGCGGCAAACAGCGTGATGAACGGGGCCTGCGGGCCCCGTTTTGCTGTCCGTGACACAGGGGGCTGCATCCTGGTCGCGGCTCGGGTTACACTGCACCCCCATGTTGGCAGTCGTGGCCGGGATGGGGTCGTTGAGGGGCAGGAGGCTGGATGGAGAAGCGGGCGTGGGATTGGGGCATCGACCTTGGCGGGACCAAGTGCGAGTGCGTGGTGCTCGATGGCGACGAGGTGTTGCTGCGCCACCGCATTCCTACTGAACGGCACGGCGGCTACCAGCACATGCTGGGCCAGATCGCCAAACTGGTGGACGAGTGTGCCGCCAAACTCGGTCAGCGTCCTGCACTCATCGGCATGGGGACGCCGGGGGCCCGGGACCCCCAGACCGGGCTGCTGAAAAACAGCAACACCACCGAGTTCAACGGCAAGCCGCTCAAGGAAGATCTGGAGCGCAGGCTGGGCGTCCCCGTGCTCATCGCCAACGACGCCAACTGTTTCGCCCTGGCGGAAACCCATCTGGGGGCGGTGCGCCAGCATCATTCCTCTGCACGCGTGGTGTTCGGCATCATCATGGGCACCGGAGTCGGGGCCGGCATCGTCATCAACGGCCAGATCCTCAACGGTCACCACGGCATCGCCGGGGAGTGGGGGCACAACGTCCTGTTGCCGGAGGGGCCAGAGTGCTACTGCGGCAAGCGCGGCTGCGTCGAAACCCTCATCAGCGGCCCGGCGCTGGAGGCCTGGTACGAGGCCAGGACCAAACGCCGTCTCTCGCTCGCCCAGATTGCTGCGGCCAGTGCCCATGATCATGTCGCCAGGCTCACCATGGACAGGTTGCACCTGCTGTTCGGCCAGGCCCTCGCCAACGTGATCAATATTCTCGATCCGGACGTCATCGTCATCGGTGGCGGCGTGGGCAATGTGCAGAGCCTCTATCGCGCCGGGCGCGAAACGGTATTGCCCTTCCTGTTCAACCCCCGCTTCGCCACCCCCATGGTAGCGCCGGCTCTGGGGGACAGCGCCGGGGTATTCGGTGCCGCACTGCTGGCCCGCGGCGTCTTTCGCGAGGCACTGCTCTCGTGAGTCGCCCCTTCCTCCCATCCCTTTGTCGCAGCTAAGGACACAACGTTTCCATGATCAAGATTGCCATCAACGGCTATGGCCGCATCGGCCGCAACGTGCTGCGGGCCCTCTACGAGAGCGGCCGCGACAAGACCATCAAGATAGTGGCCATCAACGAGCTGGCGGCCCCCGAGGCCATGGTGCACCTGACCCGCTTTGACACCAGCCACGGCCGGTTCCGCTATCCGGTACAACTGGCGGGCAACAGCATGCAGGTGGGGGAGGATCTCATCGCCCTGTTTGCCGAGCGGGATCCGTCGAACTTGCCGTGGCGGGCGCTGGGGGTGGACGTGGTGCTGGACTGCACCGGGGTGTTCGGCTCCCGGGCCGATGCCGAGCTGCATCTGGGGGCGGGAGCGGGCAAGGTGCTCTTCTCCCATCCGGCGGACGCGGACGTGGACGCCACCATCGTCTACGGGGTCAACCACCAGGTGCTGACCGGGCGGGAGCGGATCGTCTCCAACGCCTCCTGTACCACCAACTGCGTGGTCCCCGTCATCGAAACATTGCATCGAGAATTCGAGATAAATTGTGGTACTATTACGACAATTCATTCGGCCATGCACGATCAGCAAGTCATCGATGCCTATCACGGCGACTTGCGCAGAACCCGGGCAGCCAGCCAGTCCATCATCCCGGTGGACACCAAGCTGGCAAAGGGGTTGGAACGTATCCTTCCCCACTTTGCCGGCAAGTTCGAGGCGATCGCGGTACGGGTACCGACCATCAATGTAACCGCCATGGATCTGAGCATTACTGTTCGTAAAAAAGTGACAGTTAGTGACGTAAATCAAGCCCTGCAACGGGCATCCAGAGGTACATTACACGGTATTCTGGACTACACGGAAGAGCCACTGGTCTCCGTAGACTTTAATCATGATGCACACTCCTGCATCATTGATGGTACCCAGACCCGGGTCAGCGATGCCAACCTCGTCAAGATGTTGATGTGGTGCGATAACGAATGGGGCTTCGCCAACCGCATGCTGGATACCACCCGGGCCATGATGGCCGCAGGCTGAGAGTCTGCACCGGGCGCAAGGTTACTGTTTTTTTAACATTACCTGAAAATATATAGAGGACTGAATATGTCTGTTATCAAGATGACCGACCTGGATCTGGCGGGCAAACGCGTTCTGATCCGTGCTGACCTGAACGTGCCGGTAAAAGACGGCAAGGTCACTTCCGATGCACGTATCGTTGCGACTCTGCCGACCATCAAGCTGGCTCTGGAAAAGGGCGCCAAGCTGATGATCACCTCCCACCTGGGTCGTCCGACCGAGGGTGAATACAACGAAGAATTCTCCCTGGCTCCGGTTGTCAACTATCTGAAAGACGCACTGTCCTGCCCGGTTCGTCTGGCCAAAGACTACCTGGATGGCGTAGACGTCGCCGCCGGTGAGCTGGTTGTGCTGGAAAACTGCCGCTTCAACAAAGGCGAGAAGAAGAACACCATCGATCTGGCCAAAAAATACGCCGCCCTGTGTGACGTCTTTGTAATGGATGCGTTCGGTACTGCTCACCGCGCCGAAGGTTCTACCTACGGTGTGGCCCAGTTCGCGCCGGTTGCCTGTGCAGGCCCCCTGCTGGCCGGTGAACTGGAAGCCCTGGGCAAAGCCATGCTCAAGCCCGAGCGCCCCATGGTTGCCATCGTTGGCGGCTCCAAGGTATCCACCAAGCTGACCGTGCTGGAATCCCTCTCCAAGATCGCTGACCAGCTGGTGGTCGGTGGTGGCATCGCCAACACCTTCATCGCTGCTGCCGGTCACAACGTCGGCAAGTCCCTGTGCGAGCACGACCTGATCGACACCGCCAAGAAACTGGCTGCCGAAACCAACATCCCGGTGACCACCGACGTGGTTGTGGGTAGCGAATTCTCCGAATCCACCCCGGCCACCATCAAGTCCGTGTCCGACGTGACTGACGGCGACATGATCTTCGACATCGGTCCGGATTCCGCCAAGGCCCTAGCCGACATCATCATGAACGCCAAGACCATCCTGTGGAACGGCCCGGTCGGCGTGTTCGAGTTCGACCAGTTCGCTGAAGGCACCAAGGTGATCGCCGAAGCCATCGCCGCTTCCCCGGCCTTCTCCATCGCTGGCGGTGGTGACACCCTGGCTGCCATCGACAAGTTCGGCATCGCCGACAAGGTCTCCTACATCTCCACCGGCGGCGGCGCCTTCCTGGAGTTCGTAGAAGGCAAGGTACTGCCGGCTGTCGCGATTCTCGAAGAGCGCGCCAAAGCCTAATTGACCCGGGACGGGGGGCAAAAGCCTCCCGTTTCGTTTATCATGTGGCCGCTGTGCCGGTTCATGATGAACCCCCCACTTTTTATTAACGGCATACGAGACAGGACGATTAAACATGTCTAAGAAAATTTTCGACTTCGTAAAACCCGGCGTGATCACTGGTGATGACGTTCAGAAAGTGTTCGCCATCGCCAAGGAAAACGGCTTCGCTCTGCCGGCCGTCAACTGCGTCGGTACCGACTCCGTGAACGCCGTGCTGGAAGCTGCTGCCAAGGTCAAAGCCCCGGTTATCGTACAGTTCTCCAACGGTGGTGCCGTGTTCACCGCCGGCAAGGGTCTGAAGCTGGAAGGCCAGCAAGCTGCCATCCTGGGTGCCATCTCCGGTGCCAAGCACGTGCACTCCGTTGCCGAAGCCTACGGTGTGCCGGTGATCCTGCACACCGACCACGCCGCCAAGAAGCTGCTGCCGTGGATCGACGGTCTGCTGGACGCGGGCGAGAAGCACTTTGCCGAAACCGGCAAGCCGCTGTTCTCCTCCCACATGCTGGATCTGTCCGAAGAGTCTCTGGAAGAGAACATCGACATCTGCTGCGAGTACCTGACCCGCATGGCCAAGATGAACATGACTCTGGAGCTGGAACTGGGCTGCACCGGCGGTGAAGAAGACGGCGTGGACAACAGCCACCTGGACCAATCCTCCCTGTACACCCAGCCGGAAGACGTGGCCTACGCCTACGAGCGTCTGTCCAAGATCAGCCCGCGCTTCACCATCGCTGCCTCCTTCGGCAACGTGCACGGTGTGTACAAGCCGGGTAACGTCAAGCTGACTCCGAAGATCCTGGACAACTCCCAGAAGTACGTCTCCGAGAAGTTCGGTCTGCCTGCCAAGTCCCTGGACTTCGTGTTCCACGGTGGCTCCGGCTCTACCCTGGAAGAGATCCGCGAATCCATCTCCTACGGCGTGGTGAAGATGAACATCGACACCGACACCCAGTGGGCGACCTGGGAAGGCGTGCTGAACTTCTACAAGTCCAACGAAGCCTACCTGCAAGGCCAGCTGGGCAACCCAGAAGGTGCCGACAAGCCGAACAAGAAGTTCTACGATCCGCGCGTATGGCTGCGTGCCGGTCAGACTTCCATGATCGCGCGTCTGGAGAAGGCCTTCTCCGACCTGAATGCCATCGACGTACTGTAATTCGCAGCACCTTGATTGCATGAAAAGGCGCCCTTCGGGGCGCCTTTTGCATTTCTGTGATCCTGACGGGCTGGATTGGGGATGGGGGGCTGGGTATTATCGATGACACCCGTTTAATTTAGTAAACGAATGCAACCAGGCAGGATGCTGAGCATGCAGACAGGAAGACAGGGACATCAGGAACACACGGCCTCCTATTACGCGGCCACTCGCAACGACCATCGGCAGTGGCCCGAGCTCAGTGGTGAGCTGGATGCGGACGTCTGCGTCATTGGTGGCGGTTTCACCGGCCTCAACACCGCCATCAACCTGGCCGATGCCGGTTACAAGGTGGTGTTGCTGGAGGCCAACCGTATCGGCTGGGGAGCGTCGGGGCGCAACGGCGGCCAGCTGATCCGCGGCATCGGCCACGATACCAGCCAGTTCGCCCGCTGGATTGGCGAGGTGGGCGTGCGGGAGCTGGATCTGATGGGGATCGAAGCGGTGCAGCTGGTGCGCGAGCGGGTCGAGCGTTTCAATATCGAGTGCGATCTCACCTGGGGCTATTGCGATCTCGCCACCAAGGCGCGTCACCTGAAGGGGTTCGAGGAGGATGCCGAGCACCTGGCGAGCCTGGGTTATCGGCACGCACTGAAAATGGTGGCGCGGGAGGAGATGCACACCGTGGTCGGGTCGGATCGCTATATCGGCGGGATGATCGACATGGGCTCCGGTCACCTGCATCCTCTCAACCTTGCCCTCGGCGAAGCGCGTGCGGCAGCCAGTCTCGGGGTCTCCCTGTTCGAACACTCAAGGGTGATCCACATCGATTACGGCGAGCGGGTCGAGGTGACCACGGCCCACGGCCGGGTCAGCGCGGACTACCTGGTGATCGGCTGCAACGCTTACCTGGGCGACCTCCAGCCCGATCTCGGGGGCAAGGTGCTGCCGGCGGGCTCCTACATTCTCGCCACCCAGGTGCTGGAGAAGCGCCTGCGCCAACGCTTGCTGCCACAGAACATGGCGGTGTGCGATCAGAACGTGGCGCTCGACTACTATCGGCTGTCGGCGGACGGTCGCCTGCTGTTTGGCGGGGCCTGCAACTATTCGGGCCGTGACCCCCGCGATATCAAGGCCTTCATGCTGCCCAAGCTGCTGCGGGTCTTCCCCGAGCTCGCGGGTACCGCCATCGAGTTCCAGTGGGGGGGCATGATAGGCATAGGCGCCAACCGGCTGCCCCAGATAGGCCGCCTCGAGCAGCATCCCAACGTCTTCTATGCCCAGGCCTATTCGGGCCATGGCCTCAATGCCACCCACATGGCGGGCAAGCTGGTGGCGGAGGCGATCAAGGGGGAGAGCCGGGGCTTCGATCTCTTCAGCCGCGTCCCTCACATGACCTTCCCGGGTGGCCCGGCGTTGCGCTCTCCGTTGCTGGCGCTCGGGATGCTCTGGTATCGGCTGAAGGATCTGCTCTAAGGGGAGGGGGGCTCGGGATTATCCCTGCTGGGTCGCGTCTGGCTCGGCCAGGCGCCAGCCCTGCTCCGTCTTCATCATCCAGACCTGGGTCTCCTGCGCCAGGGCCTGGCCTGCCTCGAAGTCGCCATATTTGCGCTCGAGCTCCATCAGCCCCATCTCCTGCTGGAAGGGGCCGACCCTGTCATAGACGAGATCCTCGTCGTGCAGCACCTGCAACTGATCCAGTCCCTGCTTGAAGTGGAGCTGGTAGCTCACCTTGACCAGATAGACCCCCTCCATCCGCTCCTCCTTGCCGAGCACGGCGAAGTCGCTGATCTCGAACAGGGCGGGATCCGTGTCGGCCTGCAACCTGGCGGTGACCTGGCTCTGGATGGTCTCTTCACCGGGACCTGCGTTGCAGCCATAAAGCCAGAGGGCCAGCAGGGGGATGAACCACTTTTTCATCAAAACTCCGGACGAACGAGACGGGAAAGCGCAAATATTGCCACGGCGTCGGTCATATACAAGGGATTGCCGGAAAAATGGCGGTCAAACCGGGGGCCCACACGGTTGCACGGGCCACCCGGTATCAGGGCAGCTTGTCCAGCTGGCCGAGAAATTCGACAGGCCCCATGAAGCCGGTCACCCGCTGGCCGTTCACCTCGTTGCCATCGCGATCGAAGAAGATGAGGGTCGGCAATCCCAGCACGTTGAGGCCGTTGAGCAGATCCACGTCGGCGTCGTCGTTGGCGGTGACGTCCGCCTGCAGCAGCACCATCTCGCTGAAGCGCGCCTGCACATCGGGGTCGCTGAAGGTCTTGTGCTCGAACTCCTTGCAGGCCACGCACCAGTCGGCGTAGAGATCCAGCAGCACCGGCTTGCCGCGGGCGGCGGCAAGCTGCACCTTGAGATCGTCCAGGGTCTTGATGCGAATGAAGCGGGGGGCCTGGGTCTGGGCGGCGGCATTGGCCCCCTCGGGTGGCAGCAGCAGATCCTTGCCCACCACCACAAGGCCCATCATCGCCAGCAGCAGGACGAAGCCGCCGAGGCTCTTGCCCACCGAATGGGCGCGATGCTGGTTGTGGTGATAGAGATAACCGCACAGCACCAGCCCCCAGCCGAGCCAGAGCAGGGTGGCCATCTGATCGCTCAGGAGCCTTGAGAGCAGCAGGATGGGTACCGCCAGCAGCGCAAAACCGAAGAGTTGCTTGATCACATCCATCCAGGCGCCGGCCCTGGGCAGCAGCTTGCCGCCAGAGGTGCCGAGCAAGAGCAGCGGCAGCCCCATGCCCAAGGAGAGGGCATAGAGGGCCGCACCGCCGAGCCAGAGGTCGCCACTCTGGGCCACGTAGATAAGCGCCCCCGAGAGCGGCGCCGTGGTGCAGGGGGAGCAGACCAGTCCCGAGATCATGCCCATGATGGCGACGCCGGCCACGGATCCGCCCTGCTGGCGGTTGGAGAAGCCCGAGAGACGGGTTTGCAGGCTGCTCGGCAGTTGCAGGGTGTAGAGCCCGAACATGGAGAGGGCGAGCAGCACGAACATCACCGAGAGGCCGATGAGCACATAGGGGTGCTGAAGGGCCGCTTGGAATTGCAGGCCCGCCGAGGCGACGACGAGTCCGAGCAGGGTATAGGTGACCGCCATCCCCTGCACATAGACGAAGGAGAGCAGGAAGGCGCGACGGGTGGAGAGGCGATGCCCGGCCCCGGCGATGATCCCGGTCAGGATGGGATACATGGGGAAGACGCAGGGGGTGAAGGCGAGGCCGAGACCCAGGGCGAAGAAGGCGGCGACGCTGATCCAGAACCCCTGGCTGCCGAGGGCGGCCGCCAGCCTGTCCTGCTGGCTGCCCGGCACGTCGGTGCCCTGAAGGGGGGCCGCCGCTTCCGCCCGGGCGGGGGCGGCGAGGGGCTCGACGGCGATCCGCTTGTCGGTCGGTGGGTAGCAGAGTCCCTCGGTGCAGCCCTGGTAACTCAGGGTGAGGCTGGCCGCGTCCCCGACCCGGGTCAGCGCCACGGGGATCTGCACCTCCTGGTAATAGACCCGGCTCTTGCCGAAGAAGTCATCCTCGTGCTCGGTGCCGGGGGGCAGGACGGGCTCGTCAAAGGCGAGGTTCTCTCCCTTCACACGGATGCTGTGGCGATAGAGGTAGTAGCCGTCGGCGATGCGTATCCGGAGCAGCAGCCGATCACCCTGTTGTTCGCTCTCGAGGGCGAAGGCCTGATCCACCTTGAGGAATCTGGGCTGGGTCTCGATGCCGAGGCTGCCGAGCAGATCCTGGCTGCTGGCCCGGGCGGGGGCCGTCGTCAGGACGCAGAGCAGGCCCAGCAGCATCAGCAGGAAGGAGAGGGGGCGAGAGGCGGTCATGAGGTCTCCTGTGTCAACCAGTCGAGATAGGCAGGGTGGCCCTGGCTTGCCGGGAGCGCCAGGATCTCCGGTACCTCGTAGGGATGGTGGGCGAGAATGCACTGGCGCAGGGGCTCGAACAGAGCGGCCCGACTCTTGATGACGAGCTGGATCTCCCGGGTTCGTTCCGTCTTGCCCTGCCAGCGATAGACGGAGGTGACCCCGGGCAGCTGGTTGATGCAGGCGGCGAGGCGCTGGTCGAGCAGTTGCTCGCAGAGGCGGTCTGCACTGGTCTCGTCGGGGCAGGTGCAGAGCACCAGAATGGCGTCGGTCATAGGGATGGACGGTCTCGGCAACGGGGCGCACGGGCCCCCTGGATCAGCCGTTACTATACCGGGCCGGGGGGCAAATAGCACCCGGCCCCCCGCACCCGGAATAAGTCATGCGCCCGAGATGGACGCTGTGAAAAGGACAGGGCAGAATGAGCGGGCTTGTTCCAATTCTACGTAAGGAAATGTATGACCCAACAGAATGAGCAGCAGAGAAACCGCATGTTGAGCCTGTTGCGTGAAGGGGAGCGCCGCATGCTGGTGCAACTGGCCGGTCTGCTGCGTACCAGTGTCGACGAGATCAATGCGGAGCTGGAAAAAGAGGAGCTGTTGTCGGCGTTGGAGCAACCCATCACGGTGGAGTACCTCAACGGCGTGGTGCAGCATCATCTGTTCGAGCGCCTGCACAAGGGGGACATGGTGGCGGCCCAGCGCATGCTGAACCAGTACCAGAGCGACCTCGAAGCCATGATGCGCCAGGAAACTAGGCAGGATGACACCCCGCCGGAAGAGGTCAAGGCCCAGGCCTGACCCCGCGAGGCCCTCTTCAGCACCATCATGCCATCGCATGATGGTGCCTCGCCCTTACCCCTCGAATCGCTTATCCCAGCGCCTTCTGCACCTGTCCCATGGGAATGGGGAACACCTTGTCGTAGCTCCAGTTGTAGACGAAGGCATAGACCAGGTAGAAGAGCACGAAGCCCATATCCAGCACCAGCGCCTCCAGCAGGCCGATGTCGAGCCACCAGGACATCACCGGCAGGGCCACGATCAGCAGGCCCCCCTCGAACCCCAGGGTGTGCAGCACACGCTTCCACAGCGCCTTGTGGGTGTGGCCCTGATAGCGCAGCAGCAGCTTGTCCACCCCGATGTTGTAGACATAGTTCCAGACGGTGGCGACCACCGAGAAGAACAGGGCCAGGGGGCCCATGTGGTTGAGCCCGACGTCGGTCACCCAGCTGGCCAGCGGGGCGGCGATCAGCAGGCCAATCAATTCGAAGCCGATGGCGTGGCGCAGGCGGTCACGGGTCGTACGCATGGTCTGTCTCTCTCTTTGGTCAGGGAATGGCGGCAATGTATCGCCAAAACCGGATAGATTCACGTTGGTATCTATCGCTAAAATAGATAGATGTGACGACACAACAGCACGGCGGAGCAGGCTCATGACCCCTTCACTGGAACACTTCAAGGCATTGCTGGCGACGGCCGAGACCGGGTCGTTCTCGGCGGCGGCGCGCAGGCTGGGCAAGGCTCAGTCGGTGGTGAGTGCCGCCATCGCCAACCTGGAGATCGATCTCGGCCTTGCGCTGTTCGATCGCAGCGGCCGCTATCCCGTGCTGACCGAGGCGGGGGCCCGCATCTGTCAGGAGGCGGGGGTGCTGCTGGCCCAGAGCGAGCGATTGCAGGCCATCGCCGGCGAGCTGGCCAACGGTGTCGAGTCGCGCCTCACCCTGGCCATCGACGATGACTCCCACCTGCCCTGGCTTGGTTCCCTGCTGGAGGAGTTCGCCAGCCGCTACCCGGCGGTGGAGCTGGAGCTGTTGTTCCCGCTGATGGAGGACGTGACCGAGCTGCTCAAGAGCGGCCGTGCCCAGCTCGGCATCAGCTATCAGAAGGCGCACCCCGAGCGGGAGCTGGTCTCCCGCTCCCTGGGGACGGTCACCATGCCCCTGGTGGTCTCTCCGGATCACCCCCTGGCCCACAAGACACCGTTGAAGGAGAGCGACCTGCAAGGAGCTCGCCAGTTGATGGTGACCGGACGGCGGGAGGGGACGGAGCGCCATCGCTTCCGCCTCTCGGCGCAAGTGTGGTGGGTGGAGGGGGATCTCGGGATCCTGGAGCTGGTGAAACTGGGGCTGGGATGGGCGGCGGTGCCCGAGTTTCTGCTGCACCGGCCCCTGGCGCGGGGGGAGCTGGTGGTGCTCAAGCCGGACTTCATCGCCGAGGCGGAACTGGCGCTGGAGTTGCAGTGGTATCGCGCCCGCCCGCTCGGGCAGGCGGGGCGCTGGCTGCAGGAGGCACTGCTGGCGCGGGTGCCTCGCTAGGGGGGCTTCAGTCGATCAACGCATAGGGCAGGGGTTGCAGACCGAGGCTGGAGCCCTCTTCCAGCTTGAGGCGGAAGCGGGCGTCGGCCTCGGTATCCTTGGGCAGCACGGCGGTGAGCCACACCTGACCCTGCTGCTGCCAGGCGTTGAGCACCAGACCGCTGCGGCGCCAGTTGTCACCGAGCTGGATCTCCAGGGTGTCACCGCTGGCTACCTGCGTTGCGGCAGTGCCGCTCAGCACGAAGAGGGCGCGGTTGTTGGCGCCGCGATACTTGGCGCGCGCCACCGTCTCCTGCCCCATGTAGCAGCCCTTGTTGAAGCTGATGCCATCAAGGGCTTGCAGGTTCAGCATCTGGGGGATGTATTCCCCCTGATGGACCGCTTCCAGATGGGGGAGACCGGCTTTGATTTCCAGCCCCCACCAGAGTCCTTCGTCGCCCACCGGCAGGTTCAGGGCCAGCGAAGATGTGCTCGCCAGCAGCCAGCGGTCCGCCTCCACCCTGACTGCCATGCCGCCCTCCACCAGGCCGGTGCCGGTCAGCGCGAAGTGCTGTGCCATCCAGTCGTCCGTCCCCTGACCGGCCAGTCCGGTCAGGCTGCCCTGAAACTCGCCGATCTCGACCTTGGCAAAGATCGCAAACTTCTTGAGTTCCGGCAGCTGGCGGGCCAGCACCGAGGGCTTGGTCAGCATCAGCAGGCTGTCTTCCAGGCAGAGCAGGCGAAAATCGCTCCACAGCTTGCCCTTGGGATCGCAGTGGCCGCCGAGGGTGCTCTGGCCCGGTTGCAGGGCGTTGACGTCGCAGGTGACCTGACCTTGCAGATACTTGGCGCGATCCGGGCCGCCGAGGCGGGTGATGGCCAGGTTGGTCAGGGAAAACAGGGTCGGCTCGGCAGGAAGAAGAGGGGTCGGCAGGCTCACGATGGGATTCCAGAGACAGAAAGTATGTGACCTGCATGGTAAAGACGTAAGGAATGTTTGTCAGCCGGAAAATCCTGCTGCTACCATTCCCCGGTCTTTGTAAGGAGAGTTCCATGTTGAACCCAAGTGAGAAGTCCCGCCTGAAGTGGGCCTGCCGTCGCGGCATGCTCGAGCTGGATGTGATCTTTATGCCCTTCTTTGAGCACGAGTTCGATGGCCTCGGCGAGGCCGAACAGCGCACCTTCATCCGCCTGCTGGAGTGCGAGGATCCCGAGCTGTTCCGCTGGTGCATGGGTCACGGCGTGCCCGAGGATCCCGATTTTGCCGCCATGATCCCCCTGATCCTCGAGCGCAACCAGGCCCGCCACGACAGCCTGCGCTGAGCCCGACTCGCGACCGCCACCCCTCATGGCCAGCCTCGCGTCTCCCCAGCGGGTAGTGATGCCCGTGATCGCCTCCCGCCAGCAGCGTCTGCTGCTGTGCATCCTGTTTCTGTTGCTGCTCTTGCCCGTCGCCAGCCTGATCCAGGGCTGGCAATGGGGGCTGTTCCTCCCTGTCTGGGGGCTGAGTCTGTGGCGCGCGTTGCGCCGCCATCCGGCGGCGAGCGGCGTGCTCGTCTGGGATGGGGAGTGGCTCGAGTGGCAAGGGGCGCGCCATCGGCTGGATCCCCGCAGCCGCATCCTGCCCGGGGTGCTCTGGTTGCGGCTGAAGACGGTGGAGGGCTCCGAGGGGCAGCTCTGGCTCTTCTCCGATGCCCTGGCCCCTGCACACTACCGCGCCCTGGCCCGCGCCATCCACCTCGCTGTCCGCTAGGGGCGTCTCTCTCTACCTGCCACATCTGCCGCTCATAGCAGATGACCCCGCCTGGGCGGGGTCATCTGGGGGAGGGCATACGCCCGAATCGAACGCAACGACCTTATTCCTGATCCGGCGTCATTCCCGATCCGGGGTCAGCACGGTCGGCTTGGAGTCCGGCTGCATGTCCGGATAATCCAGGTTGTAGTGCAGACCGCGAGACTCCTTGCGCTCCAGGGCGCAGTTGACGATGAGCTCGGCCACCTGCAACAGGTTGCGCAGCTCCAGCAGGTTGTTGGAGACCCGGAAGTTGGCGTAGTACTCCTGCACCTCCTGCTTGAGCAGATCGATGCGACGCTTGGCCCGGGCCAGGCGCTTGTTGGTGCGCACTATGCCCACGTAGTCCCACATCATCAGTCGCAGTTCGTGCCAGTTGTGCTGGATCACCACCTGCTCGTCCGAGTCATCCACCTGGCTCTCGTCCCAGGCCGGCAGACTGGGGGGCGCCACGCTGGTGGGCAGCTTGGCCAGGATGTCGGCTCCCGCCTGATGGGCATAGACCACGCATTCGAGCAGGGAGTTGGAGGCCATGCGATTGGCGCCGTGCAACCCGGTATAGGTCACCTCGCCGATGGCATAGAGGCCGGGGATGTCGGTCTGGCCGTTGTTGTCGATCATCACGCCGCCACAGGTGTAGTGGGCCGCCGGGACGATGGGCATCGCCTCCTTGGTGATGTCGATACCGACCGCGAGGCAGCGCTCATAAATGGTCGGGAAGTGCTTGATGATGAAATCCGCCGGCTTGTGGCTGATGTCCAGATACATGCAATCCGCCCCGAGGCGCTTCATCTCGTGGTCGATGGCGCGGGCGACGATGTCCCGCGGGGCCAGCTCGGCCCGCTCGTCAAACTCCGGCATGAAGCGGCTGCCGTCCGGGCGGCGCAGATAGGCCCCCTCGCCACGCAGGGCCTCGGTCAGCAGGAAGTTGGGGTCGTCCGGGTGGAACAGGCTGGTGGGGTGGAACTGGTTGAACTCCAGGTTCGCCACCCGGCAGCCGGCGCGCCATGCCATGGCGATTCCGTCGCCAGAGCTTACATCGGGGTTGGAGGTGTACTGGTACACCTTGGAGGCACCACCGGTGGCCAGCGCCACGAAGCGGGCGCGGATCACCTCGACCTGCTCGGCGTTGCGATTCCAGACATAGGCTCCCAGTACCTTGTTGCCCGGCAGACCCAGCTTGCGGGTGGTGATGAGATCGACCGCGTTGAAGCGCTCCATCAGCTGGATGTTGGGGTGGGCGCGCACCTGGTCGATCAGGGTGAGCTGCACCGCCTTGCCGGTGGCGTCGGCCGCGTGGAAGATGCGGCGATGGCTGTGGCCCCCTTCCCGGGTCAGGTGATAGTGGGATTCCCCCTCGGCATCCTCTTCCTGATCGAAGGGGACTCCCTGCTGAATGAGCCACTGGATGGAGTCGCGGGCGTTGCGGGCGGTGAACTCCACCACTGCCGGGTCGCACAACCCGGCGCCGGCGTTGAGCGTGTCGCTCACGTGGGATTCGATGCTGTCGGTCTCGTCGAACACGGCAGCGATGCCTCCTTGCGCATAGAGAGTGGCCCCCTCACTGATGGGCCCCTTGCTCAGAACCAGGACTTTGGCCTGGTCTGCCAATCGCAACGCGAGGGACAGACCGGCGGCACCGCTGCCAATGATGAGTACGTCGCAAAGGTATTCAACACTTGCTTTCATAAGTATCATTGGCCTGGATTAAGAACTGGCCCCATGGTAGCCCAAGGGGGGTTGTGATGCAGCCCGCATCACATTTTTTTCAATGCAAGCGAACTTTCCCTGATTCCTCCTGTCTGAACTTGTGCGCTTAGAAGGGGCCGGAAAAGAAAAACGATAACCTGATGGGGGTTTTACGGCTCTGATGAGCGACCAGAATCTACTGGACGAACAGCTGGTTGAACGGGTCCAGCGTGGCGATAAAAATGCATTCAACCTGTTGGTACGCAAGTACCAGCACAAGGTGGTCAACCTGGTGGCCAGGTATGTCAACAATCCGGGCGATGTACCGGATGTGGCGCAGGAGGCATTCATCAAGGCCTACCGTGCGTTACCGACATTCCGTGGCGAGAGCGCGTTTTACACCTGGTTGTACCGGATTTCCGTCAACACGGCCAAAAACTACCTGACGTCACAGGGGCGCAGACCGCCCAGCAGTGATGTCGAAGCGGACGAGGCTGAATATTATGGTGGTGGTGAAGCCCTGCAAGAGGTGGCCACCCCGGAAAACCTGGCGCTGACCGACGAGATCAAGCGTACCGTGTTTACCGCCATAGAAGCCTTGCCAGAAGATTTGAGAACGGCGATCACCCTTCGTGAAATGGAAGGGCTGAGCTACGAGGAGATTGCGGAGATCATGGATTGTCCGGTGGGTACGGTGAGATCCCGCATCTTCCGGGCGAGGGAAGCAATCGATAAAAAGCTGCAACCTCTGATCGAGCATTAACTGGGGAAAGACAGGCAAACTTATGGCAAATAAAGAGCAACTTTCAGCCCTGATGGATGGCGACCTTAGCGAAATCGAGGTACTGAACGAGCTGGGAACGGATCCCGCTCTGCAGGATACCTGGTCGCGTTACCATCTGATCGGTGATGCCATGCGGGGTGACCTGCCGGTCAATCTGCAACTGGATCTCAGCGACAGCATCATGCTGGCGCTGGAGGATGAACCCACCATACTGGCGCCCAAGCCGGCACAGCCTGCTGCGCCCCAGGTGCAGCCCGCCGGCAAGGTGATCCCCTTCGTTCGCCGCTTTGGCCAGCAAGTGGGGCAGTATGCCATTGCCGCCTCCGTGGCTGCCGCCGTCATCTTCGGCGTGCAGCAGTACCAGGGCAAGGATGGTGTGCCGACCAGCCCGGTGCTCAATACCATACCCGTGGGTGGCAGTGCTGCGCCGGTGAGCGTGCACTATCCCCAGGATGGCAGCCGGACCGGTGTGCGTCAGCAAGGTCTGAGCGAGCAGCAGATGCAGGAGCAGCGCGAGCGCATCAATGCCTTCCTGCGCGACCATCAACTGCAACAGCGTCTGCTGCAAGACAAGCAGATTCAGGAATAACGCATTTTTAGGGATCAGATCGTGCGCCAGTCCAGCCGTATCCTGCTGGCCTCTCTCCTGTTGATTTGTGCCAAGGCCTCGGCCGACGATCTGTCGGCCGAGGCCTTGTTGCAGCAGATGCAGAGTGCCGTTTCGCAACAAAACTTCGAATTGTCCATGGTCAAGGCCCGCCAGGGGCGCCTCGAGCCTATCCGTTTCAGCCACGGGATCATCGATGGCAAGGAGGTGGCTCACCTGAGCTATCTCGACGGCAAGGCCGTGGAGTTCCTGCAACGCCAGAACGAATACACCTTCTTCGAAAACACCCATGAACCCTACACCCTCAAGGGGGCGCGTTTCCCCGGGGTCTGGTCGAGCCTGGTGAGGATGCCGCTGCCCCGGGTGATGGAGAGCTATGACCCCGTGCTGGCGGGCCGCAGCCGGGTGGCCGGCCTGGTGGCACAAGTGGTGCGGCTGGTGCCCAAGGAGGCGGACAAGTACGGCTTCGTGCTCTGGATTGACGAACAGAGCCATCTGCTGCTGCGGGTGGACATGGTGGATCGAGAGGGCAATCTGGTGGAGCAGGTGCTGGGGGTGGATCTGGACAGGCAATCTGCGCCGGCCCCCTGGCTGGTCACCCTGGCACGCAGCAAGCTGCCGGATGCGCTGGCGCTGGAAGATGCCTATCCCGCTCCCCAGCAGACCCTCAACTGGCACCTGACCTGGTTGCCCGATGGCTTCAAGGTGCTCTCTCAGGATCGGCATCAGCTGGTCAGCACCAGTCTGCCGGTGGATTACATGATGCTCTCCGACGGGCTGGTGGATCTCTCCGTCTACGTCTCCCGGGTCGATCCCAAGCAGGCGGTGCGCCAGCAGTTGATTCGCCAGGGGGCCACCTCGCTAGTGAGCTTCGTCAACGAGGTCGGGGTGGAGATCACCGTGGTGGGCGAGGTGCCCGCCGAAACCGCCAAGCGCATCGCCGAGGCAGTGCAGCCACTGGCCCGCAACGAGGCGGTGCAGTGAGTCTTTGCCGTGAGACTTGCCCTGAGGGTGCCTCCGTGCTGAGATCCGGAGCATCCACCGTCCCCTGTGAGGAGTCATCAGGTGAGTAACATGAGTGAAGAGCTGGCCACAGTAGTGGCCATCGACGGCAATCACGCCTGGGTGGAGTGCGAGCGGCGATCTGCCTGCAGCGGTTGCCACCAACAATCCAGCTGCGGGACCGGCACCGTCGCCAAGGCCTTTCCCATGAAGGCGCAGCGGCTGCGGGTCGCCCTCACCGGCGATGTGGCGGTGGGCCAGCAGATCCGCCTGGGCATCCCTCAGGCCAGCATCCTGCGCGGTGCGGCCCTGGTGTACGTACTGCCGCTCTTCTGTCTGCTGCTGGGCGCCCTGCTCGGCCAGCTCTGGCTGGTGCCGCTCTTGTCGGCGGGAGAGGGGGTGACCATCCTCTGCTGTCTGCTGGGCGGCGCCATCGGATTTTTACTGGTTCGTTACTTTTCTGACCGGCTCGAGCAGGGGGAATACGGTCCCCGCATGCTCGGGGTGGTGCTCAATACCCGTCATTTCTCTTGAGGGGCCGGGTCTGGCGGAGGGCATCCAGGTGCCCAACGCCCGCCAGACAAGGCGCTATTTGTGGGGCCCGCCGACTAAAGATTGGCCGTCGACCGGGTTATCCAGTAAAATCCTGCCCTCATATCCGACCCTAACTTAATTTTGAGTGATTCTTGCTCGATGAAACACATTCGTAACTTTTCGATTATTGCGCACATCGACCACGGTAAGTCGACCCTGTCGGACCGTTTGATCCAGACTTGCGGCGGCCTGTCCGATCGCGAGATGCAGGCCCAGGTGCTGGACTCCATGGATCTGGAGCGCGAGCGCGGCATTACCATCAAGGCACAGAGTGTGACCCTGAACTACCAGGCACAAGACGGTAACACCTATCAGCTGAACTTTATCGACACCCCGGGCCACGTGGATTTCTCCTACGAGGTTTCTCGCTCCCTGGCTGCCTGTGAAGGGGCACTGCTGGTGGTGGATGCCGGTCAGGGGGTTGAGGCACAGACTCTGGCCAACTGCTACACCGCCATGGAAATGGAGCTGGAAGTGGTGCCGGTGCTGAACAAGATTGACCTGCCGGCCGCAGAGCCCGAGCGGGTTGCCGAGGAGATCGAGGACATCGTCGGCATCGATGCGGTGGACGCGGTGCGCTGCTCCGCCAAGACCGGCCTCGGTGTCGATCTGGTGCTGGAAGAGATCGTCGCCAAGATCCCGTCCCCGGAAGGGGATCCGGAGGCGCCGCTGCAGGCGCTGATCATCGACTCCTGGTTCGACTCCTACCTCGGGGTCGTGTCGCTCGTGCGGATCAAGAACGGTTCCCTGAAGAAGAACGACAAGATCAAGGTGATGAGCACCGGTCAGGTGTGGGGTGTGGATCGCATCGGTATCTTCACGCCGAAGCAGGTGGACACCGACGGCCTGGGTTGTGGCGAGGTAGGTTGGGTCGTCTGCGGCATCAAGGACATCCACGGTGCGCCGGTGGGGGATACCCTGACCCTGGCCAAGCACGGTGCCGAGAAGGCGCTGGCCGGCTTCAAGAAGGTGAAGCCCCAGGTTTATGCGGGCCTGTTCCCCATCTCCAGCGATGACTACGAGTCCTTCCGCGATGCGCTGGAGAAGCTCTCCCTCAACGACGCCTCCCTGTTCTACGAACCGGAGAGCTCCACGGCGCTGGGCTTCGGCTTCCGCTGCGGCTTCCTCGGGATGCTGCACATGGAGATCATCCAGGAGCGTCTGGAGCGTGAATACGACCTGGATCTCATCACCACAGCGCCAACCGTGGTCTACGAGATCGAGCTGAACGATGGCTCCACCATCCACATCGACAGCCCGGCCCAGATGCCCGCCATCAACAACATCAAGGAGATGCGCGAGCCCATCGCCGAGTGCCACATCCTGCTGCCGCAGGAGTACATGGGCAACGTCATCACCCTCTGCATCGAGAAGCGCGGCGTACAGACCAACATGGTCTACCACGGCAAGCAGGTGGCGCTGACCTACGAGATCCCGATGGCGGAAGTGGTGCTCGACTTCTTCGACCGTCTGAAGTCCACCAGTCGCGGCTACGCCTCCCTGGACTACGGCTTCAAGCGTTTCGAAACCTCCGACATGGTCCGTCTGGACATCATGATCAACGGCGAGCGGGTCGACGCCCTGGCCATCATCACCCACAAGGAGAACGCCCAGTATCGCGGTCGCCAGGTGGTGGAGAAGATGCGCGAGCTGATCCCGCGCCAGATGTTCGACATCGCCATTCAGGCCGCCATCGGCAACCAGATCATCGCCCGCAGCACCGTCAAGGCATTGCGTAAAGACGTCACCGCCAAGTGCTACGGTGGTGACGTGAGCCGGAAGAAGAAGCTGCTGAACAAGCAGAAAGAAGGCAAGAAGCGGATGAAGTCCCTGGGCCGTGTGGACGTGCCGCAAGAGGCCTTCCTCGCCATTCTCCACGTCGGAAAGGATTAATCGATGGCAAGCACCTTTTCCCTGATCCTCGTCGTCGTCACCCTGCTGACCGGCATCATCTGGACGCTCGACAAGCTGGTCTGGGCCAAGCAGCGGGCGGCCAAGATTGCCGCCGCCCGTGCCAATGCCGGTCCGGATGTGGACGAGAAGACACTGGCCAAGGTGGCCCCCATGCCGGTCTGGATTGAACAGACCGGCGGGGTTTTCCCGGTGATCGCGCTGGTGCTGATCCTGCGCTCCTTCATCTTCGAGCCGTTCCAGATCCCGTCCGGCTCCATGATGCCGACCCTGCTGGTGGGCGACTTCATCCTGGTGGAGAAGTTTGCCTACGGCCTCAAGGACCCGGTGACCAACACCAAGTTCCTCGAGACCGGCGAGCCGAAGCGCGGTGATGTGGTGGTCTTCAAGTATCCGCTGGATACCCGGGTGGACTACATCAAACGGGTGGTCGGCATGCCCGGCGATCGGGTCATCTATCGCAACAAGGAGCTGATGATCCGGCCCAAGTGCGATGAGCAGGAAGGGAAAACGTGCCCCGGCTTCCAGAAGCTGGACGTCAAGTTCGAGCAGCGCGGCGAGTTCAGCCAGATGGGGATCCCGCTGGATCGCTACACCGAACAGTTGGGCGATGTCTCCCACGAGACCTTGCGCAACCCGCTGATGCCGGACTTGGTGGACCGCTACTATCGCCAGCCCGGCACCTACCCCGACGAGTGGGTAGTGCCGGAAGGCCACTATTTCGTGATGGGTGACAACCGCGACAACAGCACCGACAGCCGTTTCTGGGGTTTCGTGCCCGAGCAGAACCTGGTGGGCAAGGCGGTCGCCATCTGGATCAGTTTCGAATTCGAGCGCGAGGAAGGGTCCAGCTTGCCGAGCTGGGTGCCGACCGGTGTGCGCTTCAACCGCATTGGCGGAATCAAGTAAATGAATATCAAGATGAACAGACTGCAGTCCCGTCTCGGGCATGTCTTTCAGGATCCTGAGCTGCTGACCCGAGCACTGACCCATCGCAGCGCAGGGTCCCGTCACAACGAGCGCCTGGAATTTCTGGGGGACTCCATCCTGAGTCTGGTGATTGCCGATGACCTCTTCCACCGCTTCCCGCAGGCGGCGGAAGGGGATCTCAGCCGGATGCGCGCCACCCTGGTGCGCGAGAAGACGCTGGCCGAGCTGGGCCGGGAATTCGACCTCGGGGATCACCTGATCCTGGGGCCGGGGGAGCTGAAAAGCGGCGGTTTTCGCCGCGAGTCCATCCTGGCCGACACCGTCGAGGCGGTGATCGGCGCCATCTATCTGGACACGGATCTGGAGCGGGTGCGCAGCCTCCTGCTCGGCTGGTATGCCAGCCGCCTTGGCGAGATCAAGCCCGGGATCGAACAGAAGGATCCCAAGACCCGTCTGCAAGAGATCCTGCAGGGAAGCCGCAAATCCCTGCCGACCTACACGGTGACCAACGTCAAGGGCGAGGCCCACAACCAGGAGTTCACCGTCCAGTGCGAAGTGGATGGGCTGGATGGCCCCCTGGTCGGGATCGGCTCCAGCCGCCGCAAGGCCGAACAGGCCGCGGCGCAGCAAGCACTGGAACGGCTGTCATGAGCACCATGACGGATCCGGCACTGTGCGCTCTTTTCACTCCATCAGCATTGGGAACGCGGTCATGACAGATACCACTTATTGCGGCTTTGTCGCCATCGTGGGCCGCCCCAACGTGGGCAAGTCCACCCTGCTCAACAAGTTGCTCGGCCAGAAGGTCAGCATCACCTCGAAGAAGCCCCAGACTACCCGTCACCGGATCCTGGGGATCGACACCGAGGAGAACCATCAGACCATCTATGTGGATACCCCGGGTCTGCACATCGAGGAGAAGCGGGCCATCAACCGCCTGATGAACCGCGCCGCCACCAGTTCCCTGGGGGACGTGGCCATGGTGGTGTTCGTGGTGGACGGCACCCACTGGACCAAGGATGACGAGATGGTGCTGGGCAAGCTGCGCCACCTCAAGTGCCCCGTGGTGCTGGCGGTCAACAAGATCGACAACGTCAAGGAGAAAGAGGATCTGCTGCCGCACCTCGAGTGGCTGGGTCAGCAGATGAACTTTGCCCACATCCTGCCCATCAGCGCCGAGAAGGGCACCAACGTGGAGAAGATCCGCGAGTGGGCCAAGGATCTGCTGCCGGAGAACGTCCACTTCTTCCCGGAAGATTACGTGACCGACCGTTCTTCCCGCTTCATGGCCTCCGAGATCATCCGCGAGAAGCTGATGCGCTTCACCGGTGAGGAGCTGCCCTATTCGGTGACGGTGGAGATCGAGCGCTTCAAGGTGGAGGAGACCGGTCTCTACCACATCCACGGGCTCATCCTGGTGGAGCGCGAAGGCCAGAAAAAGATGGTCATCGGCAACAAGGGCGAGAAGATCAAGACCATCGGCACAGAGGCGCGCATCGACATGGAACGGCTGTTCCAGAACAAGGTGCATCTCGAGCTGTGGGTCAAGGTCAAGTCCGGCTGGGCCGACGACGAGCGGGCCCTGCGCAGCCTCGGGTATGGCGACGACTGATTGCTGACCCCGGCTTTCGTCATCCACAGTCGGCCCTATCGGGAGACCAGCCAGCTGGTCGAGGTCTTCACCCAGGATAGCGGTCGATTCACCCTGGTGGCTCGCGGTTCCCGCGGGCCACGCTCCTCTCTGAAGGGGCTGCTTCAGCCCTTCACCCTGCTCACCATTGCCTGGCGCGGCAAGGGGGATCTCAAGAACCTCACCCAGGTGGAGTGCCCGGATCACTCGTTGCGCCTCGGCGGGGATCGTCTCTTCTACGGCCTCTATCTCAACGAGCTGGTCTACTACCTGCTGGAAGCGCACACCCCCTTCCCCGAGGTGTTCGACGCCTATGCCCGTGCCATCATGGCCCTGGCGGACGGCGAGACCCCGGAGCTGCCCCTGCGCCGCTTCGAGTTCCTGCTGCTGCAGGCCCTGGGCTACGCGGTGGACTTCGAATATGCCGCGGACGACGACTCCCCCATCGACCCCACCCTGCTCTACGGCTTCGAGCGGGAGCTCGGCTTTGTCGCTTGCGAGCGGGCGCCGGATCCCCGTACCCTGTTCCTCGGCGCCCACCTGCTGGCCTTCGCCGAGGGGCGTTTTGACACGCCTCCCTTGCTGCAGGCGGCCAAGCGTTTCAGCCGACTGGCGCTGCAGCCCTATCTCGGCAAGCGTCAACTGAAGAGCAGGGAGCTCTTTTTGAAGCGAAAAGGCAGTGTTTCAAGCTGATTTTTATTATCTGGTGATGTTTTGTGTTTATGACATCGCCTTTCATGAACAATAATGCTGTCGCCGCGACCAGAACCGGCCTGCGGCGGCACATGGACAGAGGAGCGGGCTCCACCCGCTCCGGCATTCACAGATGACCTGTATCAAGGAGTAAGCAATGAGCGAGATCTACCTGGGTGTGAACATCGACCATATCGCCACCCTGCGCAACGCCCGCGGCACCCAGTATCCGGATCCGGTACAGGCCGCCTTCGTGGCCGAGCAGGCCGGTGCCGATGGCATCACGGTCCACCTGCGGGAAGATCGCCGCCACATCACCGACCGGGACGTGGAGATCCTGCGCCAGACCATCCAGACCAGGATGAACCTGGAGATGGCGGTGACCGAGGAGATGATCGGCATCGCCTGCCGCATCAAGCCCCACTTCGTCTGCCTGGTGCCGGAGAAGCGCACCGAGGTGACCACCGAGGGTGGTCTGGACGTGGCGGGCCAGCTGGACAAGGTGACCGATGCGGTGACCCGCCTGGCCGCCGTGGGCGCCCAGGTGTCGCTCTTCATCGATGCGGATCCGTTGCAGATCGATGCGGCCGCCGCGAGCGGTGCTCCCTTCATCGAGATCCACACCGGCCGCTACGCCGATGCCACCACGGATGCCGAGCGCAACGCCGAGTTCAAGCGCATCGCAGCCGGAGCTTCCTACGCCGCTGGCAAGGGCTTGAAGGTCAATGCGGGCCACGGCCTGCACTACCACAACGTCAAGGCCATCGCCGCGATCCCCGAGCTCTATGAGCTCAACATCGGTCATGCCATCATCGGTCGCGCCGCCTTCGACGGTCTGGCCAAGGCGGTCAGCGACATGCGTGCGCTGATGCAGGAAGCCCGTCAGGGGATCTGATGCCGCTTCGCAGGTATGAAAACCACAAGGGACGCTTCGGCGTCCCTTGTGGTTTTCAGGAGTGGAAGGCGGGGTGAACCCCGTGCTCATCTGGCATGGGGCCGGGCATCCGTGTGCAGAGGGCGAAAGGGAAGGGGCGTCTCAGCCTGGTTCCGGGAAGTAGCGCTCCAGCAGGGCGGTGAGGATGGCCTGGCACTCGGCATCCGGCTCGCCGGTGACCAGGGCGGGGCGAAAGTGAAGCTGGAAGGCGCGCAGGACGGCGCGACTCTGCTCATCCCAGGCGCCGTGCTGGGGGAGGCCGTAGCCGTAACGGGCAAGCTGCTGCTGCCATTGCAGCGCATCCCAGGGGATGAGCTGCGTCTGGCGCAGCTCGGCCACCCGGGCCTCGTCGGGCCAGGCGCCGACACCGTAGCGCAGGGCGAGCTCGCGCCAGGGGAACCGGGGGCCGGGATCCTGCTTGCGCTCGGGGGCGACGTCGCTGTGGGCCAGCACCTGGGTGGGGGGGATCTGGTAGCGTTCGACCAGATCCCGGGCGAGGGCGCCGAGGGCGGCGATCTGGGCAGGAGGATAGGGTTGCCAGTGTCTCAGATGGGCGGGCAGGGCCGCGTCTTTCTCGTCATACCCGAGATTCACTATCTCGATGCCGAGCGAACTGGCGTTGAGCCCGGCGTAGTGATGCCAGCGACTGCGTCCGGCGTGCCAGGCCCGCTGGCTGTCGGGCACCAGCTGGTAGACCGGGAACGGTTGCTCGTCGGTGTCGCGGGGGATCAGGTAGTGGGCGCTCACCTTGTGCTCCGGTTCGGTCAGCAGGCGTAGGGAGCGGGCATCCTCTTCATCCGTGTAGTGCAGGATGAGAAAGGCGATGCGTTCGTTCTGGCTGGCGCTCTGATGATCCTGGTTGAGACGATAGGGCGCAGGCTGGCAGGCGCCGAGCAGCAGGATGAGGGGCAGTGACCAGCGCCAGCGCGCCGCGAACCGGCACGCGCCGCCGCTCGCCGACGGGCGTGGAGTCAGCAGGCGGCGCCAGCCCATGGTCTAGCCTCGCACCTGGCCGGAGGCGGTCATCAGGGCCCGGGCCTGTATTTGGCGGTGAGGCCAATCAGGAAGTTGCGCAGGATCTGATCCCCGCAATCCTGATAGTGCTTGTGATCCCTGGCACGGAACAGGGCGCTCAGCTCGGACTTGGAGAGGTTGAAGTTCGCGAGCTTGAGGGTGCCCAGCATCTCCTCTTCCTTGTAGTTGAGGCCGATGCGCAGCTTGCGCAGGATCAGGTTGTTGTTGATCCGGTTCGGGATCACCTGGGGCGGGGCATCTTCCCGCACACCGCGGCGCAGGGCGATGAAGCCGTCGAGGAACTGGCTCAGTGCCGAGTCCGGGCAGGCGGCGAAGCCCGCTTCCTGTGCCTCGCCCTCTTCGGCCTCTTTCATCAGCCAGCCGTGCAACTGGGCATGGGTGATGGCCAGATTGCCCTTGGCAAAGATCTCGACCATCTGGTCGTTACTGATGCTGAGGGCATAGCGCAGGCGGCGCAGAATATCGTTGTTGGTCATGTTGACTCCTGTGGAAACGGCGCAGATGTTACCACCTGCCGCCTGTCCAGTCAGAAAAAGCGCCTCAGTCGGTCAGGGCCAGGTAGCGGGGGGCCTCCTGCCTCACCTGCTCCAGGGCATCCTGCAGCTCCAGCAATTCGGGTTCCAGATCGCTCACGGTGACCCCGTCGCGCAGCTGCTGCTCGAGCTGGGAGAGCAGGCGTTGCAGACCCGGCACCCCGGAGTAGGCGCAGCCACCGTTGAGGCGGTGGAGCTGGGCCAGCACGTCTGCATCGTCGGCACTCCCTTCCAGCGCCGCCGCCAGGATGGGCTCCACCTCGTCGAAGCTGGCCAGCAGCATGGTCAGCATCTCCCGGGCGAGGGCTGGCTTGCCGGCGGCCTGACGCACGGCGAGGGGCCAGTCTATCTGCTGATCCCCGTGATTCTGGTGCCGCCGGTGAGCGAAGTCGGTGATGAGCTGCGCCAGCATCCCCTCGTCGATGGGTTTGGCCAGGTAGTCGTCCATGCCCTGGCGAATGAGGCGCTCCCGCTCACCGGGAATGGCATGGGCGGTGACCGCGACGATGGGGGTCTCGGTGTTGAGGGAGTGGTGGCGGATCGCCTGGGTGGCGCTGATGCCGTCCATGATGGGCATCTGGATATCCATGAAGATGATGTCGAACGGCTGGCTCTGGGCCAGGTTGACCGCCTCCTTGCCGTTCTTGCACACCACCACCTCGGTCACCATCTCCTTGAGCATGGCGGCGATGAGCTTGAGGTTGGCGGCGTTGTCATCCACCGCAAGCACCTTGACAGCCTGCACGCTGCGCGGCGTCGGCGCGGGCAGGGGGGCACGGCGTACCGCCTCGGGGGAGAGCAGAGCGTGCAGCAACTTGCGATGGTTGATGGGCTTGGAGAGGCAGTGGACGGCGCCGTGGGCCAGCATGGCGTCGTAGAGGGCCGGCTCGTGGCTGCTGAGCAGCACTATGGTGTTCTGCTGGCCGTCCAGTCCGTCGAGACGGGCAATCACCTGCTGCGGGCTGTGCAGGGTGCTGCTGCCGATGAGCACCATGTCCTGGCTGCTCATCGGGGGCCACTCCTCGTCCACCGTCAGGGAGTGCACATCCAGGTGCCACTCTCCCAGCAGGGCAAGCAGGGAGGCGTGAGTGAAGGGATCCGGCTCCAGCAGCCAGACCCGCTTGCCCTGGATGCGATCCAGCGGAAGCCGCTCGCTCTGGGGCAGGGGCGAGACATCCAGATCCAGGTGGAACGAGAAGACCGACCCCTTGCCGAGTTCGGATTCGAAGCGGATCTGGCCCCCCATCTGCTGCACCAGCTTCTGGGTGATGACGAGCCCGAGCCCGGTGCCCCCATAGCGGCGGGAGATGGAGGAGTCTGCCTGGTTGAAGGCCTGGAACAACTGGCGCTGCTGCTCTTCCGAGATGCCGATGCCGGTATCGCGAATCAGCGCCCGCAGGCGCACCTTGTTGCCGTTCGATTCCCCGGTCTGCTCGACACGCACGTCCACGTTGCCGCGCTCGGTGAACTTGATGGCGTTGCCGGTGAGGTTGGTGAGCACCTGCTGCAGGCGCATGGGGTCGCCGGTGAGGTAGTCCGGCACGGCGGCATCCACCTGGAGGGAGAGTTCGAGCTGCTTGTCGTGGGCGCTCGGCCCCAGCAGGTGCATGGTCTCGTTGAGGGTGTCCCGCAGGCTGAAGGGGATGTGCTCGAGCTGCAGCTTGCCCGCCTCCAGCTTGGAGAAGTCGAGGATGTCGTTGATGATCCCAAGGAGGTTGCGTGCCGACTTCTCGATGGTCTGCATGTAGTCGGTCTGGCTCGGGGTCAGACTGGTCTTGAGCAGTTGGCGGGTGAAGCCGATGACCCCGTTGAGCGGGGTGCGCAGCTCGTGGGACATGTTGGCGAGAAACTCGGACTTGACCCTGGCCGCCTCCTGGGCGCGCTTCTTCGCCATGTCGAGCTCGACGTTCTGGATCTCGATCTGCTCGAGGGTCTCCCGCAGATCCGACGTCGCCTGATCGATGTTCTGCTGCATCTCCTCGTGATATTCGGAGAGCGCCTTGGCCATGGCGTTGATGCCGTTCTTGAGCATGTCCAGCTCGCCGGTGAGCTGGCCGCTGACCCGGGTATCGAGTCGCCCCTCCCTGATCCGGTGCACCGCCTGCACCATGTCGGTGATGGGCTGGGTCACGCTCTTGACCAGACGGAAGCCGAACAGGGCGCTGATGGCCAGCCCGATGAGCACGATGATGACCGCGAAGAAGGCGTCGCGGTACTGCAGGACGATGGCCCTGTCCGTGGCGAGCTGCATGGAGATGTAGCCGATGACCGGCGGCTCCAGATCGCTTGGCAGCGGGAAGCCGTCCAGGCTGGTCTCTGCCTGGATGGGGGTGCGCAGTATGATGTCATCGCCGTTGACGGAGACGCTGGTCAGGGCCGGGATGACGCTGCCGTCCGGCAGACGAAGCTGGCTGAAGTCCCTGTGGTAGTTGGACGTCACGAACAGCTGGTTCTCCTGGGTGAAGACGGCGATGGACTTGATGAAGGGCGAGTTTTTGCGATGGGTGAGCCCGATCAGCCGCTTGAGGGATTCGCGGCTGTGCTGTGTCATGCCGTATTCGCTGGCGATGGCCAGGGGCTCGATGATGTTGATGCCCTGATCGATGAGGTTGTTTTCCAGCTGCTGATAGCGGTGGAAGGTGAAATAGCCGGCGATGAGGCCGCCAATGATGAGGGTCGGCAAGATGGTGAAGGCCAGCACCCGGGCCCTGAGACCGTACTTGGTCATGCCGCCGACCCGCCTTTCGCAAGAGAAGCCATGATCCGGGGCGCATGCAGGCACTGGGGTCGGGCAGGCAATACAGTCATTGTCGCTGTACGGGGTCTCAGGCCGTATCCGGTCATATCAATGGGCCACTTTTGGTCAGAATGGACGATGGGGCGGATGCCGCGGCTGGGGCCCTCAGGCCGTATTTGGTCATACGATTATTCTTGTGGGACAATGGTCTGCCGCAGATTCCACAATCATGACATAGCCACCTATAGGCACCAAGTTTTATGGCCCAGTTTTTCAAGCCCCAAAAGAAATCCACCCAGCCCCAACGTATTGAATTTACGGTAGACAGTCTGGATCACCACTGTGTCGGCGTCGGCCGTCATCAGGGCAAGGCCATCTTCATCGAAGGGGCGCTGCCCGGCGAGGCCATCAAGGCCCGCATCATCGACGACAAGAAGCACTATGCCCACGCCGCCCTGCAACAGGTGGTGACCCCGGCGGCCAACCGGGTCGCCCCCTTCTGCGACCACTATCGCGAGTGTGGCGGTTGCAGTGCCCAGCACCTGGGAGAGGGAGATCAACTGGCGGCCAAGGAGGCGGGACTGGTCAGCCTGTTCGAGCGCCTTGGCAACATCCAGGCGCCTACGCTGGCACCTGCGCTGACGGGGGAGTCCCGCGCCTACCGCCGGGTCTGCCGTCTGGCCATCAAGTTTGACAAGAACGGTCGCTGTACCCGGGTGGGCTTTCGTCGTCGCCAGTCGAACGATCTGGTAGAGATTGCCGGCTGTCCTGTGCTGGCCGAGCCCCTCTCCGCCCTTATCGCCCCTCTGCGCGAATGCCTCAACCGGCTGAAGAGCCAGCGCGAACTGGGCCATGCGGAACTCATTCAGGGGGAGCAGGGCATTCTGATGCTGCTGCGCCACACCGGTCGCCCCACCGAGGCGGACCGGGCGCACTTGACTGAGTTTGCCACCGCCCAGGGGATAGACCTCTATCTGCAGGCGGCGGACGAGCAGATCGAACCTCTGCGTCAACAGTCTCAACCAAGTTACACGCTGGATGGCCTGTCTCTTGCATTCGCTCCCGGCGACTTCATCCAGGTCAACGGGCCCGTCAACCAGCGCATGGTGGAGCAGGCATTGAGCTGGCTCGACGCAGGCAAGGATGACAAGGTGCTGGACCTCTTCTGCGGCATCGGCAACTTCACCCTGCCGCTGGCCCGTCAGGCCCGCGAAGTGGTGGGGGTGGAAGGGGAGTTCGCCATGGTGACGCGTGCACAGGAGAATGCCCGCCGCAACGGTATCAACAACGCCCGCTTTTACAAGGCGGACTTGAGCGGCGACATCGTGGGCATGTCCTGGGCCCGGGAAGGGTTCGATCTGGTACTGCTGGATCCGGCCAGACCCGGGGCGCTGGAGGTGATGAGCCACGTGGCGGCACTTTCCCCCAAACGGGTGGTCTATGTTTCCTGTAACCCGGTCACCCTGGCCCGTGACAGTCAGGTGCTGGTGCAGGGGGGCTACAAGCTGACCCGTCTGGGGATGCTGGACATGTTCCCCCACACCGGTCATCTGGAGTCCATGGCGCTGTTCGAACGGGGCTGAGTCGAGGCGACCGCATTATTCTGGATGAATCAAGATGCGGTCGTGATGATTTTTCGATGTGCATGATGCTGCCAGAGTGAGGTAAAACAGGTGTTTTTCGCTGCCTTCAACGGGCAGGGCAGAATGCGGTTATCTTGGTTTTCCAGCGGCGGCAGCGCTGTTTGAGCGGGAGTGATTAGGGTAATCTAGGTCGTCGATAGTGGATCGGATGCGGGGAAGAGCCCTGTCACCTTGCGCGGTGACATGCCTTGAAAACTCTTTCATGCATCCCCATTTGAGGCAGTCATCAGTTGATGAGGGGATGAGGAGAGCATCGGCTTTCGACCCCACACTTTTAAGGATTGATACCATGGTTGCGGTGCGCGATATTCATTTGAAAGACAATTTCACTCTGGATGAGTGGGTCAGTTCCCTTACCCTGAGTGAAAGTGACAAGAATCAGTTGCGAACCGTCTACCAGTACTGCCTGACCCTGGGTGACGAAGCGCTCACCAACCGCCTGCTGGTGCGCGGGGTCGAGATGGTGGGCATCCTGCTGATGCTCAGCATGGATCTCGCCACCCTCAAGGCAGCCATTCTCTATCCCTTCGTCGAAGCCGGTCTCATCAGCCAGGAAAAGGTGAACGAGGACTTCGGCCCCAAGATCGCCAAGCTGGTGGAAGGGGTGCTGGAGATGGAGGCCATCCGCTCCCTGCAAACCCTTCACCGCAGCGAAACCTCGCCGGAGCAGGTGGACAACGTGCGCCGCATGCTGCTCGCCATGGTCGAGGACGTGCGCGCCGTGGTCATCAAGCTGGCGGAGCGCATCGCCTGCCTGCGTGAGGCGAAGAAAGCGGATGAGGAGACCCGGGTGCTGATGGCCCAGGAGATCACCAACATCTATGCTCCCCTTGCGAACCGCCTCGGTATCGGTCAGCTCAAGTGGGAGCTCGAGGATCTCGCCTTCCGCTACCTGCACCCGGATACCTACAAGCAGATCGCCAAGCAACTGGACGAGAAACGGCTCGACCGCGAGCGCTACATCCGCGAATTCGTGCAGTCCCTGCGCGATGCCCTGGCCGAGGCCGGCGTCGAGGCCGAGGTCTATGGCCGACCGAAACACATCTACAGCATCTGGCGCAAGATGCAGAAGAAGCACCTCGAATTCAACGAGCTGTTCGATGTGCGCGCGGTGCGGGTGATCACCAAGCGGCTGCAGGATTGCTACGCGGCGCTCGGTATCGTTCACACCCATTTCCACCATATTCCCCGCGAATTTGACGACTATGTCGCCAACCCCAAGCCCAATGGCTACCAGTCCATCCACACTGTGGTGGTGGGGGAGGAGGGCAAGACGGTGGAGATCCAGATCCGTACCGAGCAGATGCATCAGGATGCGGAGCTCGGTGTGGCTGCGCACTGGCGCTACAAGGAAGGGGCCCAGGCCGCTGCCAAGACCAGCACCTTCGAAGACAAGATCGAATGGCTGCGCAAACTCCTCGCCTGGCAGGAGGACCTCTCGGAGAGCGGCTCCTTGCTGGACGATCTGCGCAGTCAGGTGTTCGAGGACAGGGTTTATGTCTTCACTCCCAAGGGCGATGTCATCGACCTGCCGGCAGGGGCGACGCCGCTCGACTTCGCCTATCACGTGCACAGCATGATCGGTCACCGCTGCATCGGCACCAAGATCGACGGTCGTATCGTGCCCTTCACCTATACGCTGCAAACCGGCGACCAGGTGGAGGTGATCACCCAGAAGGAGCCGAACCCGAGCCGCGACTGGATGAACCCGAACGCCGGCTTCCTGCGCTCCAGCCGGGCGCGGGCCAAGGTGGCCACCTGGTTCAGAAAGCTGGACCGGGACAAGAACATCGCCGCCGGCAAGGAGCTGCTGGAGAAAGAGCTGGACAGACACAACCTCACCCTCTCCAAGGTGGACAAGGTGGTGCTGGAGCGCTTCCATGCGGAGGAGCTGGAAGATTTGCTGGCCGGTATCGGCAGCGGCGACATCCGCATCAACCAGCTGCTCAACTACCTCGACACCCGCTACAACAAGCCGACGGCGGAAGAAGAAGATCGCCGTCTGCTGGAGAAGCTGGAGCAGAAGGCCAATGTGCCCTTCCGCCCCAAACCCAAGGATCACATCGTGGTGGAAGGGGTGGGCAACCTGATGACTCACATCGCCCGCTGCTGCCAGCCCATCCCGGGGGACGCCATCCAGGGCTTCATCACCATGGGACGGGGGGTTTCCATCCACCGGGAGGATTGCGAGCAGCTCAAGGAGCTGTCGCGTCGCAACCCGGAGCGCCTGATCGATGCGGTCTGGGGGGAGAACTACTCCGGCGGTTACGGTCTCACCATCCGCATTCTCTCCAACGACAGATCCGGCCTGCTGCGCGACATCACCACCGTGCTCGCCAACGAGAAGATCAACGTGATGGGAGTGCGTTCGCGCTCCAACGTGCGCGAGCAGACCGCCGAAATAGACATGGAGCTGGAGATTTACAACATCAACGCCTTCAACCGGGCGTTGGCCAAGCTCAGTCAGCTCAACGACGTGATCAGCGCCAAGCGGCTGTAATGCTCAACCGACCGGCCCCAGTGGCCGGTCTGCATTTTCTCCCTCCTTGCAGAGCATTGAAGACGGATATCACGCGCCCCATCTCCGTCCGCCATGGCTCCACATCATGTGGAACAGTGGCGTGAGCGGATATTGATGAACCCCATTTACCGAATCGAAAGTGAGTTGCCCATGTCCCAACGCTACGACCTTCCCCAACTGCTCGACATCATGGCCAGATTGCGTGACCCGAACGGGGGCTGCCCCTGGGATCTCAAGCAGAGCTTCCAGACCATAGTGCCGCACACCCTGGAGGAGGCCTACGAGGTGGCGGATGCCATCGAGAGCGAAGATTGGCAAGGGCTGAAGGGGGAACTCGGTGATCTGCTGTTCCAGGTCGTGTTCTATGCCCAGCTCGGCAAGGAGCAGGGATTGTTCGATTTTGCCGACATCGTCGATACCGTGAGCGAGAAGCTCATTCGCCGCCACCCCCATGTCTTCTCCGATGCCGACCTCGGTGACGAGCAGGCGGTCAAAGCGAACTGGGAGGCGGAAAAGGCCAAAGAGCGGGCCGCGCTCGACAAGGAGAGCGTGCTGGACGATATCCCCCTCTCCCTGCCTGCCCTGACCCGTGCCGCCAAGATCCAGAAGCGCTGCGCCACCGTCGGTTTCGACTGGAAGACCCTGGGGCCCGTGGTGGACAAGATCCACGAGGAGATCGAGGAGGTGATGGAAGAGGCGCTGATGGTCGACGTGGACGAGGCTCGGGTGAGCGACGAGCTCGGCGATCTGTTGTTTGCCACCGTCAACCTGGTGCGCCATCTGGGCAAGGATCCCGAGCAGGTGCTGCGGGCTGCCAACACCAAGTTTGAGCGTCGTTTTCGTCAGGTTGAACACTTTATTGCCGCAGAAGGTCTGAAAATGACGGATTGCTCCCTGGAGAAGCTGGACGAGGCCTGGAACAAGGCCAAGGAAACCGAGCAAAGTTGATTTGGCGCAAGACGGGGCGGCGGGGAGCCTGATAGATTTTTGTTCATTGTTTGGGAGTGGGGGTTTTGGTATACTGTTTCCCCGTCCTGCTTCATCCCCGAAGCACCCCTTAAAATTCCCTAAACTTCTTTCAGGTTCAGCATGACGACCAAATATATTTTTGTGACTGGTGGCGTTGTTTCATCCCTCGGCAAAGGTATTGCCGCAGCTTCTCTGGCAGCCATTCTGGAAGCCCGTGGTCTGGATGTGACCATCATGAAACTGGACCCGTACATCAACGTGGATCCGGGCACCATGAGCCCGACCCAGCATGGTGAAGTGTTCGTAACCGAGGACGGGGCCGAAACCGATCTGGATTTGGGTCACTACGAGCGTTTCATCCGCACCAAGATGACCCGCCGCAACAACTTCACCACCGGCCGCATCTATGCAGACGTGCTGCGCAAGGAGCGTCGTGGTGACTATCTGGGCGCCACCATCCAGGTGATCCCGCACATCACCAACGCCATCAAGGAGCGGGTGATTGCCGGTGCCGAAGGTCATCAGGTTGCCATCGTCGAAGTGGGCGGTACCGTGGGCGACATCGAGTCCCTGCCGTTCCTTGAAGCCATTCGTCAGCTGGCGGCCATCGTGGGTCGCAACAATGCCATGTTCATGCACCTGACCCTGGTTCCTTACCTGGCCGCCGCCGGCGAGGTGAAGACCAAGCCGACCCAGCACTCCGTGAAGGAGCTGCTCTCCATCGGTATCCAGCCTGATGTGCTGATCTGCCGCTCCGACCGCGCCATTCCGGCCAACGAGCGTGCCAAGATCGCCCTGTTCTGCAACGTGCCCGAGCGCGCCGTCATCTCCATGAAGGATGTCGACTCCATCTACAAGATCCCGGCGCTGCTGAAATCCCAGGGTCTGGACGGCTACATCACCGAGCGCTTCGGCATCGAGTGCAAAGAAGCCGACCTGGCCGAGTGGGAACAGGTCATCTATGAAGAGGCCAACCCGACTGCCGAAGTCACCATCGGCATGGTGGGCAAGTATGTCTCCCTGCCGGATGCCTACAAGTCCGTCAACGAAGCGCTCAAGCACGGTGGCCTGAAGACCCGTCTCTCCGTCAACATCAAGTACATCGACTCCCAGGACATCGAGACCCGTGGCGCCGAGCTGCTGGAAGGTCTGGATGCGATCCTGGTACCGGGTGGCTTCGGCGAGCGCGGTGTGGAAGGCAAGATCCTGGCCGCCAAATATGCCCGCGAGAACAAGATCCCGTACCTCGGTATCTGCCTGGGCATGCAGGTTGCCTTGATCGAATACGCCCGCAACGTGGCGGGCATGGAAGGGGCTCACTCCTCCGAGTTCAAGAAAGACAGCCCTTACCCCGTGGTCGGTCTCATCACCGAGTGGGTGGATGACGAAGGCAACGTCGAGACCCGGACCGAGAAGTCCGATCTGGGCGGTACCATGCGTCTGGGCTCCCAGCTCTGCCACCTGGTGGAAGACTCCAAGGTGCGTCAGATGTACGGCAGCCCGACCATTTACGAGCGCCACCGTCACCGTTATGAAGTGAACAACAAGCTGCTGCCGCAGATTGAAGCGGCAGGTCTGAAGGTGACCGGTCTCTCCGCCGACAAGAAGCTGGTGGAAATCATCGAGATCCCGGATCACCCCTGGTTCGTGGCCGCGCAGTTCCACCCGGAGTTCACCTCGACTCCCCGTGATGGCCACGCCCTGTTCGCCGGTTTTGTGAAGGCGGCGGGCGAGTATCAGAAGCGTAATTTGAAGTAATTGAAAATAAATGCGGTTGGGGCTCTGTGCCACAGCCGCTTTTTTTGGCATATTTTTGTTGTTTTTTTACGAAACCTGAGGAAATACACATGTCCAAGATCGTTAAAGTGATCGGTCGTGAAATCATCGACTCCCGTGGTAACCCGACCGTTGAGGCCGAAGTTCACCTGGAAGGTGGTTTTGTTGGTATGGCAGCCGCTCCGTCTGGCGCGTCCACCGGTTCCCGCGAAGCGCTGGAACTGCGTGACGGCGACAAGAGCCGTTTCCTGGGTAAAGGCGTGCTGAAAGCCATCGAAGCTGTCAACGGCCCGATCGCTCAGGCTCTGCTGGGTAAAGATGCCAAGGACCAGGCCACTGTCGACCAGATCATGATCGACCTCGACGGTACCGAGAACAAATCCAAGTTCGGCGCCAACGCCATCCTGGCTGTTTCCCTGGCCAACGCCAAAGCTGCCGCTGCTGCCAAAGGCATGCCGCTGTACGCCCACATCGCCGAGCTGAATGGCACCCCGGGTGTCTACTCCATGCCGCTGCCCATGATGAACATCATCAACGGTGGTGAGCACGCCGACAACAACGTCGACATCCAGGAGTTCATGATCCAGCCGGTTGGCGCCAAGACCCTGAAAGAAGCCGTTCGCATGGGCGCAGAAGTGTTCCACAACCTGGCCAAAGTGCTGAAGTCCAAGGGCTACAACACTGCCGTCGGTGACGAAGGTGGTTTCGCTCCGAACCTGAAATCCAACGCCGAAGCGCTGGAAGTGATCGCTGAAGCCGTTGCCGCTGCCGGTTACAAACTGGGCACCGACATCACCCTGGCCATGGACTGCGCTGCGTCCGAGTTCTACGACGCAGAGAAGAAAGAGTACAACCTGAAGGGCGAAGGTCGTATCTTCACCTCCAACGGTTTCTCCGACTTCCTGGCTGACCTGACCACCAAGTTCCCGATCGTCTCCATCGAAGATGGCCTGGACGAATCCGACTGGGAAGGCTTCGCCTACCAGACCGCCGAACTGGGCAAGAAAATCCAGATCGTGGGTGACGACCTGTTCGTAACCAACACCAAGATCCTGAAGCGCGGTATCGACAACGGCATCGCCAACTCCATCCTGATCAAGTTCAACCAGATCGGTTCCCTGACCGAAACTCTGGCTGCCATCAAGATGGCCAAAGACGCTGGCTACACTGCCGTCATCTCCCACCGCTCCGGTGAGACCGAAGATGCGACCATCGCCGACCTGGCTGTGGGTACCGCTGCTGGCCAGATCAAGACCGGCTCCATGAGCCGTTCTGACCGTGTTGCCAAGTACAACCAGCTGATCCGTATCGAAGAAGCCCTGGGTGCCAAGGCTCCGTTCCGTGGTCTGAAAGAAGTGAAGAACCAGGCTTAATTTTCGCCTGCGTTCATGCTTCACAAAGCCCCGCCATCTGGCGGGGCTTTTTCGTTCTGCGCTTATGGGCGTGTGCGAACTGCATTTTTTATTCCGACCAACCCATCCGGCACACAGGCTTTCTTTTGTCTTGCCTGCGAATATGGGAAACTAGGCCGCTTGAAGGAGACTCAGTGCATGCGGCTACTCACTCTTATCCTGCTCCTCCTGTTGGGAGGGCTGCAATATGACCTCTGGCTGGGGAAAAACGGCCTCTCCGACTATCGGGAACTCTCCACCGCCATCGAGCGGCAGCAACAGGACAACCTGGTACTCAAGGACCGCAACAGCCTGATTTACCGGGAAATCGACGATCTTACCTCTGGCCTTGAGGCCATCGAGGAGTTGTCGCGCAACGATCTTGGCTACATCAAGCAGGGCGAGACCTTCTACCGAATCATTCCCAAAGAAAAGGATCAGGTGACGGAGCCTGATGGTGCCCCCTACGATGACTGATAGCCTGAGCGGCCTGACCGCCATCGTCCCGGCTGCCGGTATTGGCAGTCGCATGGGGGCCAGTTGCCCCAAGCAGTACCTGTCCCTGGCAGGGAAATGCATTCTGGAGCACACCCTGGAGCGTCTGCTCTCCCATCCCGCCATCGCCCGTGTGATCGTGGCGCTGGCGCCCCACGACCGCTGGTTTGAGACCTTGACCGTGGCCACCGATCCGCGGGTGCTGCGAGTGGAAGGGGGAAGCGAGCGCGCCTTCTCCGTGCTCAATGCGTTGCACGTGGCAGAAGGGGAGTGGGCACTGGTGCATGACGCCGCCCGGCCCTGTCTGACCCACGAGGATCTCGATGCGCTCATTGCTGCCGCCATGGCCTCTGGCGGTGCCATCCTCGGCAGCCGGGTGCGCGATACCATGAAGCGCACCGATGCGGCCGGCAATATCCTCGCCACCGTGGATCGCGAGCAGCTCTGGCATGCCCTGACGCCCCAGATGTTTTTGGTCCGCCCCCTCAAGCGGGCGCTGGAGGAGGGGCTGGCGCTCGGCGCTGCCATCACCGATGAAGCCTCCGCCATGGAACGCGCCGGTTTCCCCGTGCGCATGGTGGAAGGGCGGGCCGACAACATCAAGGTGACCCGGCCGGAAGATCTCTCCCTGGCCGGGCTCTATTTACAGCAACAACGTGCGTGCCGGTCGGCACGACCCGATTCATCCCCAGAGGAGCAGGCATGATCCGCACCGGACATGGTTTTGATGAGACAGATTTCCGTGTATTGAGGAGGGCGCAGGCATGATGCGGATCGGACATGGTTTTGATGTTCACAAGTTTGGCGGGGTCGGTCCCTGCATGCTGGGCGGGGTGGCGGTGCCCTATGAACAGGGCCTGCTGGCCCACTCCGATGGTGACGTGGTGCTGCATGCGGTGAGCGATGCCCTGCTGGGGGCCATCGGCGCTGGCGACATCGGCCGCCACTTCCCCGATACCGCCGCCGAATTCAAGGGCATCGACAGCCGCATCCTGCTGCGGGATGTCTTTGCCCGCGTGCAGCTCGCAGGTTATGCCATCGGCAACCTGGATGTGACCATCATCGCCCAGGCCCCCAAGATGGCCCCCCATATCGACGCCATGTGCGCCGTGCTGGCCGCGGATCTGCAATGTGATTTGAACCGGGTGAACGTCAAGGCGACCACTACCGAACAACTCGGATTCACGGGGCGCAAGGAAGGGATCGCCACCGAAGCCGTCGTCTTGCTGGTGAACAATGATGCTTGAACAACTTGCCTATCTGCACGGGACGCCCACTGCTCGCGGCATCCTCAAGGCCGAGGCCGCCGACTTCGTGGTCAATGAAGATCTCGGGTTCGAACCTTGCGGCGAGGGTGAACACATCTTCGTCCGGGTACGCAAAACCGGCGAGAATACTGCCTGGGTGGCTGGCCTGCTGGCCGATGCGGCCGGGGTTGCCCGCAATGCAGTGACCTGGGCTGGTCTGAAAGATCGCCATGCGGTGACCGAACAGTGGTTCGGCATCCATCTGCCGGGCAAGGGCGAGCCGGATCTCTCGGTCATCGAGAACGACAACATCCGGATCCTTGAGGTGAAGCGCCACAACAAGAAGCTGCGGGTCGGCTATCTCAAGGGCAACCACTTCACCCTGCGTCTCACCGGGCTGGAGCAGGCCGACGGGCTGGAATCCCGTTTGCAGGCGATAGCAACCCAGGGGGTGCCCAACTACTACGGCGAGCAGCGTTTCGGCCGAGGTGGCAACAACCTGGAGGCCGCCAAGGCGATGTTCGCCGGCAAACGGATCAAGGATCGCAACAAGCGCTCCCTCTATCTGTCCGCCGCCCGCAGCATGCTGTTCAATACCATCGTCAGCGCCCGCATCGAGCAGGGACTGGCCCATCAGCTGCTGGCCGGGGACTGCGTGATGCTCAAGGGCAGCCACTCCATCTTCAGCGAAGAGAGCGTGACTCCCGAGCTGGAGGCACGCCTTGCCTCCGGAGACGTGCAGCTGACCGCTCCCCAGTGGGGCCGTGGCCGTCTGGCGAGCCAGGGCGCTGCTGCCGAGTTCGAGCAAGAAGTGCTGGCTCCTTATGGTGACTGGTGCGAAGGACTGGAGAAAGCCGGGCTGGATCAGGACAGGCGCCCGCTGCTGCTCAAGCCGGAGCAGATGAGCTGGCAACGGGAGGACGAGGTGCTGACCCTGTCGTTCTTCCTGCCTGCCGGCGCCTTTGCCACCAGCGTGGTACGAGAGTTAATGCAGGCCGAAGAGGCCGATCACGGTTTCAGGAACTCAACCGATGCGAATTCTGGTCAGTAATGACGATGGGGTACACGCCGAGGGCATTCGCGCCCTCAGCGAGGCGTTGCGTGCCTGTGGCGAGGTCGTGGTGGTGGCACCGGATCGCAACCGCAGCGGTGCCAGCCACTCCCTGACGCTGGAAGTACCGCTGCGGGTCACCCGCCTCGATGCGTCCAGTTTTCACGGCATCAAGAGTTATGCGGTCAAGGGGACGCCGACCGACTGCGTTCATCTGGCGGTCAACGAACTGCTGCGCCCTGAGCCCGACATGGTGGTGGCCGGTATCAATCACGGGGCCAACCTGGGGGATGACGTCATCTACTCGGGGACGGTGGCTGCCGCGACGGAAGGGCGTCATCTGGGTTTCCCCTCCATCGCCGTATCGCTGGTGGGCAAGACTCATTTCGCCAGTGCGGCCCACTACGCCGCCCAGCTGGTGCGGGGGCTGATGGTGCATCCGTTGCCTGCGGATCAGATCCTCAACGTGAATGTGCCGGATCTGCCGCTCGAGCAGATCAAGGGGATCAGGGTGACGCGTCTTGGCAATCGCCACCGGGCGGAGTCGGTGATCCGCACCGAGGATCCCCGTGGTCAGCCCGTTTACTGGATTGGGCCCCCCGGCAACCAGCAGGATGCGGGAGAGGGAACGGACTTTGCCGCCATCGAGCAGGGTTATGTCTCCATCACTCCCCTGACCATCGACATGACGGCCTACGGCAGTCTGTCGACCCTGGGCGCGTGGCTGGATCTGCAGGGATGACGTTGTGATAGTACAGCGCCTGTTGAATCAACTGATTGCCCAGGATGTCCGCGATTTCCGCGTATTGGCGGCGATTGCGAAGGTGCCGCGCCAGCTGTTCGTGGATGAGGCCATGGCCCACAAGGCCTGGGACAATACGGCCCTGCCCATCGGCCATGGGCAGACCATCTCCCAGCCTTACATCGTGGCGCGCATGACCGAGCTGCTGATCCAGAACGATCCGGCCCATGTGCTGGAGATCGGGACGGGATCGGGCTACCAGACGGCGGTACTGGCCCACCTGGTGGAGCATGTCTACACCATGGAGCGGATCAAGTCGCTGCAGTTTCAGGCCCGGCGCAGATTGCGCCAGCTCGATCTGCACAATGTGTCGGCCAAGCACGGCAATGGGTGGCTAGGTTGGCCCAACAAGGGCCCTTTCGACGCCATTCTGGTGACGGCGGCGGCCAGTGAGGTCCCCAAGGCCCTGACCGATCAGCTGGCTGATGGTGGTCGTCTGGTGTTGCCGGTGGGTGATGGCCAGCAGACCCTGCAGCTCATCGAGCGATCGGGCTCCCAGCTCACCAGCCGGATCCTGGAGCCGGTACGTTTCGTTCCCCTGATTGACGGAGATGTCGAGTGAAGTTGTTTTCCCGCCTTTATGTTCTGGTGATGCAGTGGGCACGCCACAAGTATGCCCCCTGGTATCTGGCCATCACCGCCTTTATTGAATCCATCTTCTGGCCCATCCCGGTGGATGTGATGCTGGCGCCCATGGCGCTCGGCAAACCTCATCGCGCCTGGCACTATGCCGCGCTGGCCACTCTCTTTTCGGTGCTGGGCGCCCTGTTTGGTTATCTGCTCGGCTATGCCCTGTGGGAGCCAGTGGTGCAGCCGCTGGTGACCTCGGTTGGCTATGAGGACAAGATTGCCCTGGCCGAGCAGTGGTTCGCGCAGTGGGGCATCTGGGTTATTTTTATTGCCAGCTTCACGCCGATCCCCTACAAGGTGTTTACCGTCACGGCTGGCTTGCTTCACATGGCACTGTTGCCTTTCATCCTGACCTCGCTGATCGGTCGTGGCATGCGCTTCTTCCTGGTTGCAGGTCTGATGCGCTGGGGCGGCGAGAAGATGGAGCGCAAGCTGATGCACTATGTGGATGTGCTGGGCTGGCTCTGTATTGGTTTGGCCGTTGCGGCCTATTTCTGGTTTAGTCGTTAAGGATCCACTATGTGTTCGCGTGTTTGGCAAGGTAGCGGTGTCGTCGTGTTGTCATGGCTGCTGCTTGCCTGTTCCTCCAGCAAGACTGCGGCTCCGGTGCACAGCCTGGGCAATGATCAGGTCGCTTCGACCATCCCCGTGCGTCAAGGTATGACCAAGCCCGGCATTGCAGGCAACGGGTACACCGTGGTCAAAGGAGACACTCTCTACTCCATTGCATTTCGTTCTGGCATGGATGTGGCTTCGCTTATCAGCATCAATGGCATCACTCCCCCCTATAACATTTATCCCGGCCAGCAGCTCAGGCTCGATGGCGCTTCCGCCCCCATGGCGGTGGCAACCGTCGGCAGCCCTGTCAGTCGTGGCAGCGTGACGGGGTCTGGCAGTTACGAGGTGCGCCGTGGCGATACCTTGAGCAGCATCGGTCGCCAGTTCGGTCTCTCCAACCAGGCCTTGGCCCAGCGCAACAACCTTCAGGCTCCTTATGCATTGCACGTGGGTCAGGTGCTCAATGTGGGGGGCGCGGGTTCCTCGGGTGGTCAGATGGTGGCAGCAACCACACCGGTTGTGACCAGCACGGGGCCCAAACCCCTGGCCACGGCTCCGGCAGGTACGACCACACCATTTATTGCTCAGAAAACGATTGCTCCTGCCTCGTCAACAGCATACGCTCAGGCGAAAGAACAAAAAACCGTCAGTTCCTCGTCAACACTCTCCTGGCATTGGCCGACCAAAGGGCGGATCGTTGAAGGCTTCTCCGTTGCGGAACAAGGCAACAAGGGCATCGACATTTCCGGCCAGAAGGGCCAACCCATTTACGCTGCGAGCAGCGGCAAAGTGGTCTATGCGGGCAGTGCACTGCGAGGTTATGGCAAGCTGATAATTCTCAAGCACAACGATGACTACCTCTCCGCCTACGCTCACAACGATGAGTTGAGGGTCAAGGAGGGAGACACCGTGAAGGGCGGAGCGGTTATCGCCAATATGGGTAGCACGGATGCGCCGGATGTGCGCTTGCACTTTGAAATCCGGTACAAAGGCAAGTCGATCAACCCGATGGGCTATTTGCCAAAGCGTTAACTCAGAGAGCTGAGTCTTACTCTGGTGTAGGTCAGGGAGAGATATCATGAGCCAAGAACAACTGGTAATGCAGGATGCAGAGTTAGAGTTCGACGAGGAGCTGGAGGTTCAGGAGGAAGAAGAGGTTCAGGAAGTGGCGGCCGAAGCCGAAGAAACCATTTCCGATGAACTGATGGCGCCCGAGCTGAACAAGGTAATGGACGCCACCCAGCTCTATCTGGGGGAGATAGGCTTCTCCCCCTTGCTCACAGCTGAAGAGGAAGTCTATTACGCCCGCCGTGCCCTGCGTGGCGACAAAGCGGCGCGCAAGCGCATGATCGAATCCAACCTGCGCCTGGTGGTCAAGATTGCCCGGCGCTACAACAACCGCGGCCTGGTGCTGCTGGATCTCATCGAAGAGGGCAACCTCGGCCTTATCCGCGCCGTCGAGAAGTTCGACCCCGAGCGAGGCTTCCGTTTCTCTACCTATGCCACCTGGTGGATCCGCCAGACCATAGAGCGGGCCATCATGAACCAGACCCGCACCATTCGTCTGCCCATCCATGTGGTCAAGGAGCTGAACGTCTATCTGCGCACTGCGCGCGAGCTTTCTCATCGTCTCGACCATGAGCCGACCGCCGAGGATATCGCCTCTGCACTGGATCGCTCTGTGGACGATGTGAATCGCATGCTCAAGCTCAACGAGAAGATCACCTCGGTGGATACTCCCATTGGTGGCGATCGCGACAAGGCGTTGCTGGATGTGCTTTCCGACGAGCGCGGCATGGGGCCCGAGCTGGAGTCCCAGGAAGATGACATGCGCAGCAGCATAGTGCACTGGCTGGAGGAGCTGAATCCCAAGCAGCGCGAAGTGCTGGCCCGCCGTTTCGGTCTGCTCGGCTATGAACCGGCCACCCTGGAAGACGTGGGCGCCGAGATTGGTTTGACCCGCGAGCGGGTGCGCCAGATCCAGGTGGAAGGGTTGCGCCGTCTGCGGGAAATCCTGCTGGGGCAGGGGCTCTCCATTGAGGCGCTGTTCCGCACCAATTAAACGGGTATGAATACCGTCATCAAGATGAAAAAGGGGCCGCAGGCCCCTTTCTTTTTGTCGTGGATCGTCAGGATCACACCGGATCCAGAGTGTCCAGCGGCCAGCGCGGCACGGCCTTGACGACGAGGGGTTCGAAGACTCCCGCCTTCAGGCGTTGCATGCCGGCATAAGCGATCATGGCGCCGTTGTCGGTGCAGTATTCGGTGCGCGGGTAGAAGACTTCACCTTTGAGGCTCTCCATCAGCTCGGCCAGCTGGGCGCGCAGATGACGGTTGGCGCTGACGCCGCCTGCCACGACCAGACGATTGAGACCGGTCTCTTTCAGGGCACGGCGGCACTTGATGGCCAGGGTGTCGACCACCGCATCCTCAAACGCCCGGGCGATGTCGGCACGGGTCTGCTCGTCGTCGCCATTGGCTGCTATGGTATTGGCGGCAAAGGTCTTGAGGCCGGAGAAGCTCATGTCGAGCCCGGGACGGTCGGTCATGGGACGCGGGAAGGTAAAGCGTCCAGTGGTGCCCTTTTCTGCCAGCCGGGAGAGCAGCGGACCACCGGGGTAGTCCAGACCCATCAGCTTGGCGGTCTTGTCGAACGCCTCACCGGCGGCATCGTCGATCGATTCGCCCAGCAGCTGATAGCTGCCGATACCGTCGACCCGGACCAGCATGGAGTGGCCGCCGGAAACCAAGAGCGCCACGAAGGGGAACTCGGGGGCCTTCTCTTCCAGCATGGGGGCCAGCAGGTGGCCTTCCATGTGGTGTACGGCGATGGCCGGCTTGTCCCATGCCATGGCCAACGAGCGGCCTATGGTCGCCCCCACCAGGATGGCACCAACCAGACCTGGCCCCGCGGTATAGGCGATGCCATCGATGTCATCCTTGCCAAGTCCAGCCTCTTTCAAGGCGGCCTGGATCAAGGGGATCGTCTTGCGTACATGGTCCCGGCTGGCGAGCTCGGGAACGACGCCGCCGTAGTCCGCATGCAGCTTGACCTGGCTGTACAACTGGTGGGAAAGGATCCCTTTTTGATCATCGAAGATCGCGATCCCGGTTTCGTCACAGGATGTCTCTATGCCCAATACACGCATTGCTAAAAAATTTCACTGCTAAAATGAGACGGCTATGGTAACCTTCGCGGGTTTTTTAAACCAGAGCGATCTCTGCGGGTTTACTTTCATTCCCTGTCCAGAGTATAATTTCGCACCATTTTAAGACATGCTGATCGATTGAAGGTCAGCTAACAATTTATCACTGAGGTGAAAGGCACATGCCAGTAATCAAAGTCCGTGAAAATGAGCCGTTTGACGTTGCTCTGCGTCGCTTCAAGCGTTCTTGCGAAAAGGCCGGTATCCTGTCCGAAGTTCGTAGCCGTGAGTTCTACGAGAAGCCGACTACCATTCGCAAGCGCGCCAAAGCGTCCGCTGTCAAGCGTCACGCCAAGAAGCTGTCCCGCGAAAACGCACGTCGTATCCGCCTGTACTAATCAAGGGATCATGCCGTGTCTCTGAAGGATCAACTCAAGGATCAGCAAAAGCTCGCCATGCTTGCCAAAGACAAGCCTCGGTTGGGTGCTATCCGCTTGTTGATGGCAGAAATCAAGCAGCGTGAAGTCGATACCCGTGTCGAGCTCAATGATGAAGAGATCCTCGCTGTCGTGACCAAAATGGTCAAACAGCGTCGCGATTCCATCAGCCAGTTTGAAGCTGCCGGTCGCCAGGATCTCGCCGACAAAGAGTCCGCCGAGATCGTTGTGCTGCAGGAGTTCCTGCCACAACAGCTGACCGCAGACGAAATTGCCGCCCTGATCGAGCAAGCCATCACTGAAAGTGGTGCTGCCGTCATGGCTGACATGGGTAAAGTCATGGCTGTCTTGAAGCCAAAAATTCAGGGGCGTGCCGATGTCGGCGCCGTCAGTGCTCAGGTGAAAACCCGCTTGGCGTAACAGGCAACTCTCTTGTTTGGTCGAAGAAGCCGTGCTTCCCATTGGAATGCGCGGCTTTTTTATTTCCTATGCAATGAAACAGGACGGTTATGGCTGGCAGGATCCCGCAATCCTTTATCGATGATCTGCTCGTACGCACGGACATAGTCGAGTTGATCGACTCCCGTGTGCGGTTGAAGAAAGCCGGTAAGAACTACCAGGCTTGCTGCCCTTTTCATAACGAAAAAAGCCCCTCCTTTACCGTCAGCCAGGAGAAGCAGTTCTATCACTGTTTCGGTTGTGGTGCCCACGGCAATGCCATCGGCTTTGTCATGGAGTACGACGGCCTGGAATTCCCCGATGCCATCGAAGAGCTGGCAAGCCTGCACGGCATGCAGGTCCCCCGTGAGCAAACGGCGGGTGGATCAAGCCATAGCCAACCTGCCGTCAGCAAGGATCTGTTCGAGCTGATGAACCAGATTGCGCGCTTCTACGAGAGCAATCTCAAGAACGCGCCTCAGGCGGTGGAGTATCTGAAAGGCCGGGGCCTGACTGGCGAGGTGGTCAAGCGCTTCAACATCGGTTATGCCCCTGGGGACTGGGATCAGGTGCGTCGCCGCTTTGGCGCCAGTCGGGATCACGAACAACTGCTGATTTCGGGCGGTATGCTGATACCCCGTGACAGCGGCCCGGGCAGCTACGATCGTTTCCGCGATCGCATCATGTTTCCGATCAGGGACAAACGCGGCCGGGTCATCGGCTTCGGTGGCCGAGTGCTGGGGGATGGCACGCCCAAGTACCTGAACTCCCCCGAAACCCCCATCTTCCACAAGGGGCGAGAGCTGTTCGGCCTTTATGAGGTCAAGCAGGCACACAAGGATCCGCGCCGGATCCTTGTGGTGGAAGGCTACATGGATGTGGTGGCGCTCGGCCAGTACGACATCGACTATGCGGTGGCGGCACTGGGGACTGCGACCACCAGCGATCACATCCACACCCTGTTCCGTACCACGGCAGAGGTGGTCTGTTGCTACGATGGCGACAACGCCGGTCGGGAAGCTGCCTGGCGGGCGCTGGATAACGCGCTCTCCCACCTGCAGGACGGCCGTGAACTCAAGTTCGTCTTTTTGCCGGATGGCGAGGATCCCGACTCGCTGGTACGCCAGATCGGCAAGGAGGGGTTCGAAGCGCTGCTCGACAAGGCCCAGTCGTTTGCGGATTTCATGTTCGAACGCCTCGGGCGCGATGCGGCTCTTTCCGGTGAGGCAGGCAAGTTTGAAGTGGCCAACAAGGCCGCCGAGCTGATTCGTCGGGTACCGGAAGGTTTCACTCGCGAGGGGTTGATTACCCGACTTTCCAGCATGATGCGTTGGGGAGAAAACAAGCAGCGGATTGCCGAGCTGTTTGCCCGCAACAGCCAGCCCAAGGTGGAAGTCAACAAACCCAAGGCGACCAAACTGACGCCGATCCGCAGGGCTCTGGCCCTGATGGTGCAGTATCCGGCGATCACCGCCGAGCTGCCGGCCATGCCCGAGTTGGCCGGGCTGCGCCTGCAGGGGATCCCTTTCCTGCTGCAACTGCACCAGCAGATCCTGATCCAGCCGGGAGTGACAACGGGTATCCTGCTGGAGCATTGGCGTGGCACAAAAGAGGGAGAAATACTTGCCCAACTGGCGATGCATGACCTGTTTGAAGAGGTAAAGCTCGATCAGGAGCCCGATATTCTGGGAGAATTACAAGATACCTTTGTCGGTTTCATCAACCTTTTCCTGAAGCAACGGATCGAAGAATTGCAGGCCAAGGTGGCGCAGGAAGGGCTAAGCTCTGAGGAAACTCAGGAGCTGATGATGCTGATCAGAGAGGTGCAGATTGAGAAAAGAAATGAGAGTGGGGCTTGATATTTGAGTGAGCAGTCCCAATATGAATAGCGTTGCCCGAATCGACGGGATTGAAAGCAAACACTTTATAACCACCTGGCCCCGACAACACTGCGGGCAGGGGTTTCTCATGACCGACGCCGCAACCAGACATAGCATGTCTGGCGGTTTTCTATTAGAATTGGCTATTTGCGCAGCAGCGCACTGTACGCGCAACCTAGCAACACCAACCGGATGAGTTCTATGGAGCAAACCCCGCAGTCTCAGCTTAAACTCCTCGTTGCCAAAGGTAAAGAACAGGGCTACCTGACCTATGCCGAGGTGAACGATCACCTCCCGCAAGACATTGTCGATTCAGACCAGATCGAAGACATCATCCAGATGATCAACGATATGGGCATTCAAGTGGTTGAAAACGCTCCGGATGCCGATGACCTTATCATGGCTGAAGGTGGTACCGCCGATGAGGACGCTGCCGAAGCAGCGGCCCAGGCTCTGGCATCTGTTGAATCTGAGATTGGTCGCACGACCGATCCCGTCCGCATGTACATGCGGGAAATGGGTACCGTCGAACTGCTGACCCGCGAAGGCGAAATCGACATCGCCAAGCGGATTGAAGACGGTATCAACCAGGTACAAAGCTCCGTCGCCGAGTACCCTGAAGCCATCACCTATCTGCTCGAACAGTATGACAAGTACGAAGCCGAGCAGCTTCGCCTGTCCGACATCATCTCCGGCTTCATCGATCCGAACGAAGTGGATGACGTGGCACCGACCGCCACTCATATCGGCTCCGAGCTCAGCGAGGACGACCTCGCCGACGAAGACGAAGACGAAGATGAGGACGAAGACGAAGACGGTGACAACTCCGACGATGACGGCGATGGTGGCCCGGATCCGGAAGTCGCTCGCGAGAAATTCGGCGAACTGCGTGCCCAGTACGAGGTGACTCGTCTCTCCATTCAGCAGAATGGTCGTGCCCACGACGACACCCAGAATGCCATCGCCCAGCTGGCCGATGTCTTCCGTCAATTCCGCCTGATGCCCAAGCAGTTCGATCGCCTGGTCAACAACATGCGGGAGATGATGGAGCGTGTCCGCGTGCAGGAACGCATCATCATGAAGCTCTGCGTTGAGCAGGCCAAGATGCCGAAGAAGACCTTCGTCGCGGCCTTCACCAACAACGAGTGCGAAACTGCCTGGTTCGAATACCAGAAGCAGGCCGGCAAGGCGTGGTCTCCCCGTCTGCTCGAGATGGACGAAGAAGTACTGCGTTCCATCGGCAAGCTGCAGCAGATCGAAGAAGAGACCGGTCTGTCCATCGCCCAGATCAAGGATATCAACCGCCGCATGAGCATTGGTGAGGCCAAAGCCCGCCGTGCGAAGAAAGAGATGGTTGAGGCCAACCTGCGTCTGGTTATCTCCATCGCCAAGAAGTACACCAACCGCGGTCTGCAGTTCCTGGATCTGATCCAGGAGGGCAACATCGGTCTGATGAAGGCGGTCGACAAGTTCGAATATCGTCGCGGCTACAAGTTCTCGACCTATGCCACCTGGTGGATCCGTCAGGCCATTACCCGCTCCATCGCGGATCAGGCCCGTACTATCCGTATCCCGGTGCACATGATCGAGACCATCAACAAGCTCAACCGCATCTCCCGCCAGATGCTGCAGGAGATGGGTCGTGAACCGAACCCGGAAGAGCTGGCCATGCGCATGGGCATGCCGGAAGACAAGATCCGCAAGGTACTGAAAATCGCCAAGGAGCCCATCTCCATGGAGACGCCCATCGGTGATGACGAAGACTCCCACTTGGGCGACTTCATCGAAGATACCACCCTGGCTCTGCCAGCGGATGCGGCCACCAGCGAGAGCCTGCGCAACGCGACCCGCGAAGTGCTGGCCGGGCTGACCGCACGGGAAGCCAAGGTACTGCGCATGCGCTTCGGTATCGACATGAACACCGACCACACCCTCGAGGAAGTGGGCAAGCAGTTCGACGTCACCCGTGAGCGTATCCGTCAGATCGAAGCCAAGGCCCTGCGCAAACTGCGCCATCCGAGCCGCTCGGAAGTGCTGCGCAGCTTCCTGGACGAGTAGTCCCGGGTTTTGTCAGCCTGACATAGCAACAAAAAGCCCCGCCATGCGGGGCTTTGTTTTATCCGTGCAGGCATGGGCGTGAAGAGGGGTCATGGAACCGCTTGAATATGGATGAAATCTCGCCAAGTGGTTGATCTGACTATGGACGGGGTATCCGCCATCCCCTATAATCCACGCCGCTAACCAGCATCAATGGCCCCTTAGCTCAGTTGGTCAGAGCAGTCGACTCATAATCGATTGGTCGTGGGTTCAAGTCCCCCAGGGGCCACCAAATTAAGTTCCGATCAGGAACGACAAAGTACAGAAACCCGCACAGCGTAAGGCTTTGCGGGTTTTTTGTTGTCCGTAATAGTCCGATGGCGTCGTCAGAAACCAGTTAATTTAGTACCATCATTAGTACCACAAGCGTTGTGGTACTCAATTCAGTGGTACTAGGGGACATTGGATGGACAAGAAGACGCGCAGGACAGGGGCAAACTGGCTAACTGACCCCAAAGTGAAAAGTGCCAAGGCAGACGCCCAGGAAATCACCCTGTCTGATGGCGAAGGACTGGAGTTAAGGGTTAAACCGAACGGTGGGAAGCGCTGGGTCTTCAAGTATCAGAGGCCTTCCGACAAAAAACGCACCAACATTGGCTTTGGCACCTACCCGGAAGTATCCCTTGCGGCGGCCCGTGAACTACGGCGAGAAGCCCGCGCCCTGCTGGCTGAAGGGATCGACCCCAAAATCCACAAAGAAGAGCAGGCGGCGATTGCTCATGCGAAGCAAGAGGCTACTGCCAACACCTTTGAGCGCATGGCGCGTCAGCTGATGGAGCTAAAGAGCCATCGGGTAAAGCCCAAGACAGCCCAAAAAGATTGGCGCATGCTTGAAATGTATGTGCTGCCCTTTATCGGCGAGATGCCCATTGACCAGATCCGCGCCCCCAAGGTGATCGAGATACTGCGCCCAGTGGAAGCATACGGCATTCTTGATACCCTTCACCGCCTTTGCCGCCATATCAACGAGATCATGAGCTATTGCGTGAATCATGGTCTGCTGGAAGCAAATCCTTGCACTGATATCCGCAAAGTATTCAAAACCCCCACCAAAACGAACATGCTGACTCTTCAACCGCATGAACTACCGCTTTTGATGGCTGATATCGCAAATGGCCGTATAGAGCACACCACTCGATGCCAGATTGAATGGAGCCTTCATACTCTGGTTCGGCCCGGTGAGTCTGCAGGTGCTCGCTGGGATGAAATAGACCTTGAGGCCAAAGTCTGGAATATCCCTGCCGACCGCATGAAGATGGATCGCCCCCATCGGGTGCCACTGACCCCGCAAGCAATCGCCCTGCTAGAACATATGAGGCCAATCAGCGGCCACCGCCCTTTTGTCTTCCCCGGCCTTCGGAATCCAATGACCCATATCAACGATCAGACCGCCAACGCGGCCTTAAGGCGGTTGGGGTATGGCGGGAGGCTGGTGGCTCACGGCCTGCGCTCACTGGGCAGCACCACCCTGAACGAACAGGGTTTTAACCCAGATGCCATCGAGGCAGCACTGTCTCACGCCGATGAAAACGAGATCCGCCGCGCCTATAACCGCTCTGACTACTTCAAACAACGGCAGATCATGATGGAGTGGTGGAGCAACCACATAGAACAGGCTAGCCAAGGCAACCTATCTCTGACTAGCGGCTTGAAGGCATTGAAGGTCGTGGGCGAGTAACCCATAACTGACAATTGCCGAGCATGCATAATGCCATCACCCAAACGGGCCCCCTGCTCAGAGGGCCCAGTATGCTAATCAAGCAAAGAACGGAAAAGCCCTTCAGTGACAACTACAGCAAAATCTAAGGAAAAAACAGATCTGTCCATCCCCCCTTTGCTTCCTTTGGAATATTGCCGACCAGAGCGAGCTGCCAAGCTACTGAAATGCGAGATAGAGGATCTTTTCCACTGGGCTGCAATCGGTGCGATTAAAATCTATGTCAATGCTGCGAGGGCATTGGATGGGATCAATACTGTAGGCATACGTCTCCCCAAGGAGGTGTCGCCCGAGTTTGTAATTAACCCCGACCCCATGGAGGGTGCGTTTAAATTTGGGGCGGGATTCAATTTTATACGAGTCGGAAAAATGGGCTCACCCGGCTATGAAATGAGCAATGACGGTTATTGTCACTTTAAAGTTTCAAAACTCTATGGTTTCTGGGCCATTGCTCCTCTGCATTTTTGGCATTGGGAACAAGATGGGGGGATTTCAAACAGCGATGAGTATTACCTAGCCCTTCTTTCAAGCTTTGACCTTAGTGCATCGGCATATGCCTTTGATGTGCCTGATATAGATATAACAGTAAAAGTTGCGGCATCATTCCCAAGCCTCAAAGATAACCTTTGGTTAATGCGTGAAGATTTGGAACAACTTCATCTACACATTCACACTGGGCAGCCTTTTCCTATCTGGAGCCATGACAAAGAACAATGTGCGATGGCGCAAATGCTTGCCACCACCAGAGAATCACCAAGCCGGACAACCGCAAACCAAAGTCGTGTCATTGTAGAATTACTAACCGCTCTTGGATTCACAGATGAGGATTACCAAGGAAGCATTGCTGACTTGCAAAGAAAAATCTCACGACAAGGTGTATCAGGAACGCTAACTGACGTAGACAGGAGCACAGTGAAAAACTGGCTACAAAGGGCTGGAGTTAGGGCGTGAGTTTCCATAACTCACTGTGAGTTTTCCATAACTCCCCCAAATACCCCAGTCCCTGTGTTTCCATAACCTCCTCGAAAACAACGACCGTAGAGGACAGTTATGGAAGCACATACCCCATCCACTCCCCCGCAGTTTCGCCTCATCCGCATGAAGGAAGTGATCCAAAAAACCGGCTTGAGCAAGAGCAGCATTTACGACCTGATCGCTCGTGACCAACTGCCAAGACCGGTTCGTTTATCACCAGCCGGGGGGCGCTCTGTCGCTTTTGTCGAATCCGAGATCGACACTTGGATTGCGGAGCGCATTGCCGCTCGCCACGGGAAATAAAGAGGCCAAACATGAAGAAAAAAAAGGCCGCCCCGCAGAACGGCACGACCCAGTTTGAACGCCTAAAGAATTCCACCTTATGTGCTTGCCCAACAGTCACCGGGCAACTCGCACAAGTACTGGTCATCCTTCGAGAGGGGCCGACCTCCAGCTTGGAGTTCATACATGAACACAATATCTTGAGGGCTCAAGCTCGGATTTTGGAACTGCGGCAAAAGGGGTTCAACATCACGACCCATATTCAGGCACACGTACTGTATCGTGGTCACAGATACAAGAGCATGGCGACCTATGTGCTAGGACTCCCCGAATGGTCAGCCCCCTCCCAGCCTGACAGCAACCCGACCACCAGCTAACGCCGCTAGAAACCAACACTATGACGATGCAAATCAATGGGCATAACGCTCAGGGCGAAGCCTTGCCAAAAATCGGAAGACACAGCCTCAGAGACCTCCAGATAAGGGCGAGTTTTGATGCCCGAGCCAGCAATGCGCTGGTGGCAATTCAGACCAGGAGTGAGAGATGAACAAAGCAAGATTCGTCTCGGATGTGGCCGCTGCGGCTACGGGGCACTGGCCCGATCTGCTGGCGGCGGTGGGGATCGATACCCCGCGAGGTGGTAAGCATGGCCCCTGCCCTACCTGTGGTGGCAAAGATAGGTTTCGACTCGATAACAAGGGAGGGCGTGGCACTTGGATTTGTAATCAGTGCGGTGCCGGGGATGGGCTAGCGCTGGTTGGCTTGGTGACTGGCAAGCCGATCAAGGAGGCGGCTGAGCTGATAGCCCCACTGGTAGGAGTGTCTGCTGGTGGCCTAGATGCAACTGAACGGGAACGCATCCACCAGCAGCAACAGACCAGAGCCGGGCAGGACGAGCTACGCCGCCACAAGGCAGCCCGCCGCGCCGCTGCAATCATGCAAGACAGTGAGCAGGCCCATGCGCCCTATTTGGCCCGCAAGAACTTAGGCGTGTTCCTGTGCGCCGTGAACCGCATCCTGATCCGCGATGCTGGTGAAAAATTCCCACCTGCTAGCCTGATCGTTCCCCTCTATAACGAGGCCAACGAACTGGTGAACGTTCAACTGATCCGGGAGGACGGCACCAAGCGCTATCTTGCCGGTGGCCAGAAACAGCAAGCTTTTCACCGCCTCAACGGTGGGGAGCTGGTGGCTGTGGTAGAGGGATATGCAACCGGGTTATCTGTTCACCTAGCTACAGGGGCGACCGTCTATTGCGCAATGGATAGTGGCAACCTGTTAAACGTGGCGAAGATAGCCCGCCGCCAGCACCCAACCGCCAAGATCATCATCTGCGGCGATTACGACTTAGACGAGGCTGGCCACCGCAACGAGATCACTCAACACCAAACTGATGGCGCGGCCCTAGCCGTGGGGGCTGTGGTTGCCCTGCCGCCCATTCAGGGGGACTGGAACGATTACCATCAAGCCCACGGACTGACCAAAACACAAGAGGCCATTATGAGCGCCTGCGCCACCCCACTCACTAATCGCCCCCAAGACCCTGGCCAGAGAAAAGAGGGGGCAATTGTCACGCTTCATCCACTTCACCACAACGAGGAAGAGGCTAAGGAACAGATGCTACCGGCTGGGTTCGAGATCAAGGGGAATCGCCTTTGTGTGTGGGAGCTAGTGGGGCGGGGAGACAATGCCCGGCAAGAGTTGGTGCCCATATCAAGCCCGGTGCAAGTATTGGCTGAAACCAGTGATGAACATGGTCGGGGCTATGGCCGTCTGCTGGAATGGCAAGATAGCGCCGGACGGACGCGCCGGTGGGCAATGCCTGTCCGCTCTCTGGTGCCGCGCAATGGTGAAGAGGTGTTTACAGCACTACTAGATGCGGGCTTGCCGTTTATCGAGTTGGGCCACAAACGCAAGCTAGCCGAGTACCTGATGGCTTGCCAGCCAGAGAGACGGATCACCTGTGTAGAGCGTACCGGTTGGCATGGTCATGCCTATGTGATGCCACAAGGGGCGATAGGGCCAGATGCCGAGGGAGTAATCCTGCAAACGGCTGGATACGCTGCCAGTGACGTTACCGAGTGTGGCACCTTGGCTGGGTGGCAACAGGGGGTAGCAACGCTGGCAGTGGGCAACTCCCGCCTCTGCTTTGCCCTCTCTTTGGCCTTTGCCGCTCCCCTGCTTGCCCTAGTCGGCATGGAAGGGGGAGGCTTCCACCTCAAAGGTGAGAGTACAGACGGCAAGACCACCATCATGAAGGCCGCTGCCAGTGTCTACGGCCACCCTGACCGCTATAGCCAAACTTGGCGAGCGACCGGAAACGCCATCGAGGGGATCGCCGGGCGGCGCAATGATGCCCTGCTCTGCCTAGATGAGCTGGGTGAACTGGATGGCCGCGAAGCCGGACAGGTGGCCTACATGCTGGCGAATGGGCAAGGCAAAGGCCGTAGCAAGCAGGATGGTGAGTTGCGCGAGCGTAAGGCGTGGCGACTATTGTTCCTGTCTACCGGTGAGCTGAGTCTTGAAGATCATGCCGCCAGTGCTGGAAAGAGCACCCAGGCGGGAATGGAGGTGCGTACTATCCAGATCCCGAGCGACACAGGGCACCATGGGGCATTTGAGTGGCTTCACGACATGGAAAGCGGGCGTATCTTCGCCGACAGCTTGAAGGCCAACGCAGTGCGCCAGCATGGCACCGCCTTTCGCGCCTTAGTGGAAGCCCTGGCTGGTGACATGGATACACACTGCGAACACTTACTGAGTGAGATCAAGCGACTTGCCGGTGAGCTAACTCCGAAGGGTGCAGGTAATCAAGTTGGGCGAGCCATCAACCGGTTCGCGCTGGTGGCCGCTGCCGGTGAGCTGGCAACTCGATTGGGGATCTCGGGCTGGCCCGAAGGAGAAGCGGTCAAAGCGGTAAGGGTCTGCCTCAAGGCATGGCTGGCGGAGCGGGGCCACCTTGGCAATAAGGAAGATGCCGCCACCCTGGAGCAAGTACGCGGGTTCGTTACTGCCCACCAATACACCCGCTTTGCTGACTGGCTCGACGCCAATCATCGACCTGCCAATATGGTGGGTTATCGTAAGACCGGGTCTGATGGGGTGAGCTTCTTTGTGTTGCCGCCCGGCTGGGGCGAGATCACTAAAGGACGCGATCCAAAGCGAGCAGCGCAACTGTGCATGGATGCAGGCTATCTACTGGCAAGCAAAGATAGGAGGCGTTTACAACGACAAGTCCGATTGCCAGGCATGGGTAACCGGGTATGGGTGTACATGCTGACAGAACGAGTATTAGCCGATGAGGCATGCGACCCGGAGGATAGCGATTAGGGCTAGCCAGAGGTAAGTGGTAGCCAAGTTTTTCCCCTTTTTGGGCACTCAGGTACTCGCAAATAAGCAACGCAAACACCTTGGTGACACTGATGACGCTACCACCAAACAGCGCTGTAAGCCCTATGAATAAAGGGATAGTGCTGTCACCACCTTAATCGATTGATGGTGGTGACAACGTGGTGACAGTGATGACGCTCACTGTCTGTCACCACCAGTCACCATTCGATCTACTACTGGATGGTGACAGACAAACTCAGTAGTGGCGCGGATTTGTGAGCGTTGTAACCGTGTCACCACTGTCACCATCTTTTTCATATATAGAGTGAAATAAAACAGCCGATCAGTTCGATAGACAGCTAGAGGCGCGGGATGCACACCACAACATGGAGAAGAAACGAATGCTCTCGGAGAATCATAAGATGTTCGCCAAGGAGCTGGCGAAAGAGGAAAAACTGCGGCAGCAGGAGCAAAAAAGAGCCGAAAGACAACGCAAAATTCTGCATAAAATTTGCAACCCCGCCCCTAGTGTTGCGCTCATCACTCCATTCTGGGAAACCTGGTCACGAAAAACCGGGCAGCATAACCGGCGCAGCTTGGAACGTGCAGAAAGAAACCAGGCCATTGCCAAACTGGGGCCGATTAATCACTTGGCACACCTCGTCTGTGCAATGGAATGGCACCCCCACCATGCCCACATTCTGATCGTGGCTACAGACCCTGGTGTTAGCAATGAGGAACTGACAGATTTCTACAACTTGGATCACTCAAACCACAGAATGGTTTTTCGCCGTTTGAATACTGTATTGAAACCGGTGGGTTGGTGTTTCGCCTCATCCCCTAGGGGAGCTCTAAATGAACCATGGGGTTGGGTGTTGGAAAAAATCCCTGAGTGATCATATCTAAAAGGATCACTTGATCTGTTACAAGCGATCCTAATTACAGAATGTGACCGTTTTTTCTCACAACCCAATGATTACGAGGGCCGTAGCCCTATCTGTGCTTCAAAATGCGACAAAACGATCATTATTTGCCATTTCTCCCCTGGTGCCAAAATAGGATCGTTTTTCTCATGTTTCATCGGCGCCAAACCCACATCAGGCAAGGAATCACCTACAAAAACGATCGTCATGGGGATGATCACTTTTTCTCTCCACTAAGCGATCGTTTTTCTGAACTAGAAGAAGTGTTTTGATGTGACCGCCAATCTGCTCATAAGCAGCAAACCCAACTGTAGCAAGGGATTGAACAGTGGGGGCCTAGTACCCACACCAGCAACCCAGACACAAAAACACAAAATCCTTTGTCCCGTTACAAGCGATCATTTCGGTTGCTCGATGATCGACCGTTAAAATTAGTGTTGGCCTGCAACGACCATTATCATCTTGTATCCGTATGCAACCATGCAGGCACACAATGCAAAAAGAGCGTTTTACGATTGGTTTTCCATTCGAGATACACACTACGCTGGAGAGGTTTTCCCCAGCCCTAAAGGCAAACGTCGCCTCAGATTTCCCCACCGCAGACGACATGTGGCTCGAATTTTGGCCGTGCCTCGACCCACAACCAAAGCGAGCGGAGTTACTGGCGATTAAGGCCCAGTTTATGGCAGCTATCGACGCTTATCTCATCTAGCTAATCTACCCCGTACCACTGGCTTGTCAGTCAAGAACGAGCCAGCAAAGCTCTCGTCCTTGATCTTCATCCCATATCGCTCCAAAAGCATCCATAACGGTTTATGGCATCCGGGCAAGGCGGTAGAATGGCCACCAACTCAATCCATTAGCAATAAGCGCACCTGTGACCGGCGCTTATGCCCATGCTTTACCCGGATGCCTTTCATGTTTGATCAAGCCTTCAAGAATATCGACGACGCCCTGCACAAAGAGTCGGGCTGCAGCTCAGAGCTGGATTACACCGAGCAGACCTCCTGGCTGCTGTTTCTCAAGTACCTCGACGCGCTGGAGCAAGACAAAGAGAGCGAAGCGCTGCTGGAAGGCAAGCCCTATACCCCGATCCTGCTGCCTCGCTATCGCTGGTCGAGCTGGGCCGCCCCTAAGGGTGCCGATGGCAAGATTGACCACAACGTGGCCATGACCGGTGACGATCTGGTTGAGTTTGTCGATAAAGATTTGTTCGCATATCTGGAAGGGTTCAAGCAGCGGGCGAGCGGGCCGGATACCATCGAATACAAAATTGGCGAGATCTTCGGCGAGATTAAGAACAAGATCCGCAGCGGCTACACCCTGCGCGATATCATCGACTATATCGACGAGCTGCGCTTTCGCTCCCAGGTTGAGAAACACGAGCTCTCGGCCCTCTACGAAGAAAAGATCAAGCGGATGGGCAACGCCGGGCGCAATGGCGGCGAATACTACACCCCTCGCCCCTTAATCCGCGCCATGATTGCGGTGACCAAGCCGCGCATAGGCGAGCGGATCTATGATGGTGCCTGTGGCTCGGCTGGCTTCTTGTGTGAAGCCCACGATTACCTGAGCGCCACGCCGGGTCTGACTACCGACGATCTGGCCACCCTGCAGACCCGCACCTTCTACGGCAAAGAGAAGAAGAGCCTCGCCTACGTCATCGCCATCATGAACCTCATTCTGCATGGCATCGAAGCGCCCAATATCCAGCACACCAACACCCTGGCCGAGAACTTGAGCGATATTCAGGACAAAGACAGGATGGAGGTGATCCTTGCCAACCCGCCGTTTGGCGGCAAAGAGCGCAAAGAGGTACAACAGAACTTCCCCATTCGCACCGGCGAGACAGCGTTTCTGTTTATGCAGCACTTTATCAAAATGCTGAAAGTGGGCGGTCGTGCTGCCATCGTTATCAAGAACACCTTCCTCTCCAACACCGATAATGCCTCGGTGGCGCTGCGTAAATTGCTGCTGGAGAGCTGCAACCTGCACACCGTACTGGATTGCCCGGGTGGCACCTTCCAGGGGGCCGGTGTTAAAACAGTGGTGTTGTTCTTTACCAAGGGCGAACCTACCCGCAAGGTGTGGTTCTACCAACTCGATCCGGGCCGTAACCTCGGTAAAACCAACCCGCTCAATGACGACGATCTGCAAGAGTTTGTCGCGCTGCAAGCGAGCTTTGCCGACTCGGATAAGAGCTGGAGCCTGGACGTTGCCGATATCGACATCAGCAGCTATGACCTGTCGGTGAAAAATCCTAACGGCGGTGAAGAAGTGGTACATCGCAGCCCAAACGACATCATGGACGAGATTGCCGCACTGGATGCCGAAAGCGCTGAACTATTGGCCACGATTCGGGGGCTGGTATGAAGGCAGGGTGGGCAAAAACAACTATTGGAGCCACATTTACAACAGTTACTGGGGGCACTCCTTCGAAGAGTAACGAAGGCTTTTACGGGGATTTCATACCTTTAGTAAAGCCGCCGGAATTGCGTGGTTCTGAGCTTGATTCAGCAGAAGATGGATTGTCAGAGGCGGGAGCCGCTGTTGCTAGAATAGCACCACGACACTCGATCCTTGTGTCCTGTATTGGCAATTTGGGAAAGGTCGGATTAAACACAATCCCCGTTGCATTCAATCAACAAATCAATGCGATTTTTCCAGATGGGGATAAGGCACTGCCTTCGTTCATGCTCTACCAAGTGCTGTCTTGCTCTTTCAAAGAACAGCTCGAATCTCAAGCATCAGGTACGACTGTACCGATAGTGAACAAATCGAAATTCAATAGCATTGAAATTGTTTTGCCACCCCTCTCAGAGCAGCAACGCATCGTGGCCATCCTCGATGAGGCCTTTGAAGCAATCGCGGCAGCCCGAGCCAATGCCGAACAGAACCGCCAGAATTCACGAGCCCTGTTTGAAAGCTATCTCCAGTCGGTGTTTAGCCAGCGCGGTAAGGGGTGGGTGGACACGACTATCGGTGCGGATGTCAAATTCATTGACTATCGAGGGAAAACGCCGGTAAAGACCGAATGCGGTGTCAGATTAATTACGGCCAAAAATGTGAAAATGGGTTATATCCAAGAAACCCCGATGGAATTTATTGCCTCCGAGGGGTACTCCAATTGGATGACTCGCGGCATACCTAAAAAAGGCGATGTGCTCTTCACAACCGAGGCGCCACTCGCCAATGTAGCGCAGCTTGATACAGATGAACCGGTTGCATTTGCACAGCGAGTTATCATTATGCAGCCCAACGCTACCAAGCTAAATAGCACTTTCTTGAAATACCTTCTCCTTTCCCAACCGATACAACAGCGTATTCGCACCAAAGGGACTGGGGCAACAGTGCAAGGCATTAAAGCAAGCCTGCTTAAGCAGATTGACATATCGTTTCCACCGTCACTTTCCGAGCAACAGCAGATTGTTGAGCAGTTAGACTCCCTTCGAGACAAAACCCTGCGCCTCGAATCTCTCTACCAGCGCAAGATTGCCGCACTGGATGAACTAAGGCAGTCGCTATTGCAGCAAGCCTTTAGCGGCCAGTTATAAGGTGCCGTGGTTGATAAGCAACGCAACTTAACAGATGACTGGGCAGCAACCACAAAGAATTGCTCGGCAGTTGGCCACATAGACAGGAAGAGAACGTGAAGAACGAAGCAGAGACCCGCAGCGACCATATCGACCCCATGCTGGTGGCCGCTGGCTGGGGCGTCACCCCGGGTAGCCGCATTCGCCGAGAGTACCCCATCACTCTGGGGCGGCTGGAGGGCAATGGCAAGGTATCTATTCACCAGGACGGGGTTGACGGCATCAGTTCTGCCGGGATGGGATAATCTGTCTTCTCGATGCACGCCCTGACCACGGCCCTCAACCACTCCTGTGGGCAGCGGCCCAATCGCTTGCCGGTCTCCACCAACGACAGGA